>NZ_JBSQVP010000033.1:0-26833 GCF_055136605.1 Aquaspirillum sp.
ATATAACGCTGAGCATCGGCTTCGGTCATGGCGGCTTCGCCAAGCATATCGTAACTAAAACGATAACCTCGGGCTTCACGCTCGCGGCCATTGGCCAGCGCCTCGTCAATGGTCTCACCAGTGACAAATTGCTTGCCCAGCATCCGCATTGCCAAGTCAACCCCTTTGCGAATCAGCGGTTCCCCACCTTTGGCAATCAGGCGCGATAAGGAATGGGAGAGTCCGGCTTCGTTATGGGTATTGACCAGCTTACCCGTAATCACCAACCCCCATGTGGCTGCATTCACAAATAACGATTGGCTCTGGCCCAAGTGGGCGCCCCAATCGCCTTTAGAAATTTTGTCGCGAATTAACTTGTCGGCAGTCGCTTGATCGGGAATTCGCAACAGGGCTTCGGCCAAGCACATCAAGGCCACCCCTTCTTGACTCGACAGTGAAAATTCATGCATCAGTGCATCGACGCCGCTGGCGCGGGTCCGTTTATGGCGGACATCGCTCACCAGTTTTTTCGCCAACGCTTGGATCCCTTTAATCTCACCAGCGGGAATATCGGCTTGGCTCAACAGACTGCGAACACATTCGCCTTCATCGCGTCGCCATGCGGCGGTGATGGCATGACGGCTTGGGGTTTGGGGTAGGGCAAGCGTTGGAAAAGACATGATTTTGATGCTCCATCGAATTCGAGATTTTTGACAATAATATTCGATGTAATGCAATATATCAGACCATATTAAGACAAAATCGCAAGATAAAAATCTAGTTTTTTGCTTTTTTGTAGATACTAAAACTTTTCGCGTTGCAACATTCGTGTAAAGACAGGGAAAAAAGCATATAATGCTAAAAGCATGGCAAACAACTAGCGATAACTTCTGTACCTTAGCTCTAACTCAGTGAAAAAACCATGAAGCGAAATCGAAATAAAAAACCCCTCGATCTGATCGACCGTAAAATTTTGGCTGTCTTACAACACAACGCCAAAATTTCTAATGTTGATTTAGCCGATCGTGTTCATCTGAGCCCCACACCCTGTTTGGAGCGGGTGAAGCGTTTGGAGTCGGAAGGGTATATCCGCGACTATGTCACCCGCCTCAATCCGCATCTGCTCGACGCTGGGATGTTGGTTTATCTGGAGGTCACGCTGACCAGTACCAGCTCTGAGGTATTAGAAGAATTTAATCGCGCCGTTCAAACCATCCCCGAGATTCTGGAATGTCACATGGTGGCGGGTGGCTTTGACTACTTATTAAAGATCCGCGTCAACGATATTCAAGCATTTCGTGTGCTGTTGGGCGATATGTTGAGCTCGCTGCCGCATGTGCGCGAAACCCACACTTATGTGGTGATGGAGGAAGTGAAAGAACAAACTAGCCTCCCCATCAAAACGTGAGTTTGGCATGTTTTTTAGAATTCTCGAAATTTTATTTCCTGTGTTGTCGATTATTGCTATCGGCACCTTGTATGGCCGCTTCCGCCGCCCCGATATGTTGGCAGCAAACCAACTGAACATGGATTTATTCGTGCCTGCGCTGGTGTTTGCTGCGTTGGCGAGTAAAGATTTTCATGTGATGGCCTATTTGCCCCTCGCCGCTGCCGCAACGGCTGTTGTATTAGGCTCTGGCCTATTGGCATGGCCGGTGGCGCGCCTGTTAGGGCTCGATTGGCGTACCTTCGTCCCACCCATGATGTTCAACAACACCGGCAATATGGGGATTCCAGTGATGGTGTTGGCGTTTGGTAGTCAATGGCTGCCGGGGGCGGTGATTGTCTTTTTAGTTGAAATGGTGTTGCACTTCTCGCTTGGTCTGTGGATGTTAGACCACAAAACCAAATTATTCGCCCTGTTTAAACAGCCCGTGATTCTGGCCACGATACTTGGCTTGGTGGTCAGCTTGGGGCAAATCTCTCTTCCCGCACCATTGCAAATCGCCCTGAAAATGTTGGGAGATATTTCCATCCCCTTGATGTTGTTTGCGCTTGGGGTACGGATGGCTGGCATTTCTTTTGCCGATTGGAAAATCGGGGTGATTGGCGGCATCTTGTGTCCGTTGTCGGGGGCGATGGTGGCTGGACTATGGTTACAGGCTTTTCCATTGCCACCGATGCAAGAAGCTTTGCTGTGGGTGTTTGCGGTGTTACCGCCGGCGGTGTTGAACTACTTGGTTGCGGAACGCTATCAACAAGAGCCGGCTCGTGTGGCATCGATTGTGCTCATTGGCAACAGTTTGTCGGTTTTTTCGTTGGCAATTGTTTTATATTTGGTTTTACCACACTAGATTTTGTTTGTTGCAACATAATCTTGCATACGAGATGAAAAGCGCTGTGCTAAAATTCGCCGATTTTTCAACGCACTGAAGCTTCCATGTCTCGCAACCTTCGCAATATCGCTATTATCGCTCACGTTGACCACGGTAAAACTACTTTGGTTGACCAACTGCTACGCCAATCCGGCACTTTCCGTGACCATCAACAAGTTGATGAACGGGTGATGGACAGCAACGACCTCGAAAAAGAACGGGGTATCACGATTCTGGCAAAGAACACTGCCATCGAATATCAAGGCACGCATATCAATATCGTGGACACCCCCGGACACGCCGACTTTGGCGGTGAGGTTGAGCGGGTGTTGGGGATGGTTGATGGTGTGTTGCTGTTGGTCGATGCCCAAGAAGGCCCGATGCCACAAACCCGTTTTGTGACGAAAAAAGCCTTGGCTTTGGGTCTGCGCCCTATCGTGGTGATTAACAAAATCGACCGTCCCGGTGCGCGTCCTGACTGGGTTGTCGATCAAACTTTCGACCTGTTCGACAAACTCGGCGCCACCGATGAACAGCTCGATTTCCCTATCGTGTATGCTTCTGGCCTCAATGGTTTTGCCAAACTCGAATTGGAAGACGAATCAACCGATATGCGTCCGCTGTTCGAGGTGATTCTCGAGCATGTGCCTACCCCACCTGGTGATGCTGAAGCGCCGTTACAACTGCAAATTTCTGCTTTGGATTATTCCACCTACACTGGCCGCTTAGGCGTGGGCCGTGTGTTGAATGGTCGCATCAAACCCGGTCAAGCCGTGGTGGTGATGAACCACGAAGACCAAGTGGCACAAGGCCGGATTAACCAAGTGTTGGGTTTCAAAGGCCTCGAACGCGTTCCTGTCGAACAAGCCGAGGCTGGTGACATTATCATCATCTCTGGTGTGGAAGACATCGGGATTGGTGTCACCATCTGTGACCGTGAACAGCCTGTTGGCTTGCCAATGTTGTCGGTGGACGAACCTACGCTGACGATGGACTTCATGGTCAACACCTCGCCTTTGGCCGGTACCGAAGGTAAATTCGTCACCAGCCGTCAAATCCGTGATCGTCTGCAAAAAGAATTGCTGACCAACGTGGCTTTGCGTGTTGAAGAAACTGGCGACGCGGATATTTTCCGTGTGTCTGGCCGTGGCGAATTGCATCTGACCATTCTGTTAGAAAATATGCGCCGTGAAGGTTTTGAGATGGCCGTCGGTAAGCCACGTGTGGTTTACAAAGAAATCAATGGCGAGAAATGCGAACCATACGAAAACTTGACCATCGACTTGGAAGATAACCACCAAGGCGCAGTGATGGAAGAAATTGGTCGCCGCCGTGGTGAGTTGACCAATATGGAATCGGATGGTAATGGCCGCACACGTCTTGAATACCATATTCCTGCCCGTGGTTTGATTGGTTTCCAATCCGATTTCTTGACCATGACGCGCGGTACTGGTTTGATGAGCCATGTGTTTGATGATTACGGTCCGGTGAAACCAGATTTGCCCGGCCGTCACAATGGCGTGTTGATTTCGCAAGAAAACGGCGAAGCCGTAGCTTATGCTTTGTGGAACTTAGAAGACCGTGGCCGGATGTTTGTTAGCCCGGGTGAAAAGTTGTATGAAGGGATGATTATTGGGATTCACAGCCGTGAAAATGATTTGGTTGTGAACCCAATTAAAGGTAAGAAATTAACCAACGTTCGCGCATCAGGAACAGATGAAGCCGTTCGTTTGACCACACCGATCAAACTCACTTTAGAATCGGCAGTGGAGTTTATCGATGATGATGAACTGGTTGAAATCACACCTCAATCGATCCGTATTCGTAAGCGCTTGCTGAATGAACATGATCGTAAGAAATCTGTGCGTGGTTTGCTGTAATCGCTGATATTTGAAGTGAGCGGCGCACCGAAACTCCCATGACAACGCGCCAAAACGCTTAGTGGAAGCAGACTGCATCAGAAAAGCACACCCCCGAAAAATCGGGGGCTTGTGAGAAGTTTGAAACGGGGCCAGTTCGGCCCCGTTTTTCTTGTATCAACCTCAATAACAATCAGCTATTGTTTTGCGCCTCGGCAGCAGCTGAAACCGCCATGCTCACAATAGTGACGTACCAAGGAAATTGTGGTAGCGATGTAATAAATGGCAAGGTTTTACGGCATGAGGAATAAAAAAACAGCCTCTATCGCTAGAGGCTGTTCAAGTAGAGCCACACCCAATTTGACTGCACTACAGAGATCACACATTAGAAAGCAAAGTGATCTTCTTCTAAGTCCATCAACGGCTTAGCACCTGCTTTCAAGGTCACAATCAAGCTATGAATTTCAGGGAACAACTTGCTGAAATAGAACTGTGCTGTTTTCACTTTCGCCTCATAGAAGCCAGTCTCAGCGCTGCCAGCGTCTAATTTCTCAAGCGCCACTTTCGCCATCCATGCCCAGAAATAACCATACGTCAGATGGCCCACCAAACGCAGATAATCTGTGGCTGCCGCACCAGCCTCATCTTTATTCATCATCGCCCCCATGCCAATTTGCATGGTGATTTCAGCCATTTGCTTGTTCAAACCATTTAATGGCTCAAGGAATGGGATTAAGCGGCTGTCGGCACTGTTTGCTTCGCAGAATTTGTGGATGCGCTTAGTAAATTTACGCAATTTCTGCCCTTGATCCATCAACACCTTACGGCCTAACAAATCAATCGCTTGAATCCCGTTGGTACCTTCATAAATTTGCGAGATACGGCAATCACGCACCAACTGTTCCATCCCCCATTCGCGGATAAAACCATGACCACCAAACACCTGCATCCCTAAATTGGTTGCCAGATAACCGTTATCGGTCATAAAAGCCTTTGCCACTGGCGTCAGCAAGGCCACTAAATCTGCGGCCTCTTGGCGAGCTTCGGCATCGGGAGATTTTTCTTCAATGTCTAACTGCAAGGCCAAGAAGGCGGTAAAGGCACGGCCGGCTTCGGTATATGCTTTTTGCGTCAATAACATACGGCGGACATCAGGATGAACGATGATTGGATCAGCAGCTTTTTCTGGTGCTTTTGGCCCATTCAAAGCACGCATTTGCAAACGCTCTTTAGCGTATGCCAAGGCACCTTGGAAAGCAGCTTCACCCAAACCTAAGCCCTGCATACCACACCCTAAACGTGCGGCATTCATCATGGTGAACATACATGCCAAACCTTTGTTCACTTCACCAATCAGATAGCCTTTAGCACCATCCAAGTTAATCACCGCAGTGGCGTTGGCTTTAATACCCATTTTATGTTCCAGTGCACCACAGGTCACCGGATTACGTTCACCTAACGAACCATCTTCGTTAATCAAAAACTTCGGCACAATAAACAGCGAAATGCCTTTCACATCTTTCGGGGAATCAGGCAAGCGTGCCAATACTAAGTGAATGATGTTATCGGATAGGTCGTGTTCACCTGCCGAGATAAAAATTTTGGTCCCTGTAATGAGATAGCTACCATCTGCAGCAGGTTCAGCGCGAGTTTTTAATAAACCCAAGTCAGTACCGCAGTGGGGTTCGGTCAAACACATGGTGCCGGTCCATTCACCGGAAACCAATTTAGGCAAATAAGTGGCTTTTTGTTCAGGGGTACCGTGGGCATGGATAGCCGAGTAGGCACCATGACTCAAACCGGGGTACATCGACCATGCAACGTTGGCAGAACATTGCATTTCCATGATCGGGAAACCGAGAGTTTTTGGCATGCCTTGACCGCCGTATTCGGGATCACAATCCAAGCCAGTAAAGCCCAATTCGCAGAATTGTTGATAGGCCTCTTTAAAACCAGCAGGCGTAGTCACCGATTTGGTAGCAGGGTCGTACACACAACCGGCTTCGTCGGCAGCGCGGTTGATGGGTGCTAATTCATTTTCACAAAACTTGGCGCCAGCCTCGAGATAAGAGGCAAATACATCGGCAGTGGCTTCTTCATAGCCAGGCAAGGTTGGAATGATATTTTGGACTTCAATCAACTCGTTGAGGACAAAGTCGAAATCGCGCAGGGGGGCTTTGTAAGCAGGCATGATGTTTCTCCGATCCGTGGGTCAGGACTGTGTCGTCCTGTTAGCAGTTAAGCAACGGGGTGAAGCGTATCGCCCTTTTTTGTAGAACGCAACGATTTTTCAAACGATTGTTTGGAACGGTTGTTTGTTGCATGGCAACAACGCAACGAAAAAGTGGCTTGAACAACATCGAAAAATCTGCGTGACGGCACCACTTCAGAGCTACGACGCGCCAAGAGGAAAACAGTTCATGTCCCGCAAATGGTTAAAAGCTAATCTTCCTAGTGCAGAACATATTTCACAAAATCGCTATTTACGCTGGATGCAGCCTTGGTTAGCAGGCCATTATCTTTGGACATTACACCGCCGCAATATGGCGCGGGCGGTGGCAATTGGCTTGTTCGCGGGTCTGATGCCGGGGCCAACACAGATGTTAACCGGTGGGGTTATGGCCTTGTTATTGCGAGCAAATTTACCGCTTACTTTATTTGTGACGCTCTACACCAACCCACTGACTATCGTACCATTATACCTATTAGCCTATCGCTATGGCGCATGGCTATTAGGCACTGATACACAAGCCAATATCAGCATGGCACCCGATTTTTCACTCGCCACATTTGGCAGTTG
The DNA here is from genome assembly GCF_055136605.1 of Aquaspirillum sp. Lineage (NCBI taxonomy): Bacteria > Pseudomonadati > Pseudomonadota > Betaproteobacteria > Neisseriales > Aquaspirillaceae > Aquaspirillum > Aquaspirillum sp. The sequence continues at coordinate 6,954 of NZ_JBSQVP010000033.1, forward strand.
GCTGGCACAAATGGTAGATTGGGCGGTTTCTTTAGGCCCTGCTTTATTGGTAGGCTTGCCGGCCTTGGGTTTGTCATTCGCCGTTGTCGGTTATCTATTAGTCATCATCGCGTGGCGGGGGTTTATCGTGTATTTATGGCATCGTCGAAAGGTGCAACGTGCAGCTCGCTGAACAAACGCTGACTTCATCCATCCTTGCCCAAGGACATTTTTTGACCCTTAAACGCGATACGGTCGTGCTTCCCAATGGTCAACATGCTGAACGCGAATACATTGAACATCCCGGTGCCGTGGCAGTGTTTGCCTTACCTGCGCCAGATACGGTCTTGCTGGTCGAGCAGTTTCGTTATCCCCTACGCCGTACTTTTCTCGAAGTCCCTGCCGGAAAAATCGACGCGGGAGAAACACCACTCGCCACGGCACAACGAGAGTTACAAGAAGAAACGGGCTATCAAGCCGCTAGGTGGTATGCCCTCGGTGAAGCACATCCCTGCATTGGTTATTCCAATGAACGAATCGTTTATTTCGTCGCAGAAGACTTAACGTGGGTCGGACAAAATTTGGATGAGGGAGAGTTTGTGAACGTCAAACGTTACCCCATCGAGACACTGCAACAACTCGCCCTACAAGCCACAATCAGTGATAGCAAAACCATCACAGGCCTATTTTGGTTAAATGCCTTTTTATCTGGAGCATTAGCACGTGAGCGCCTTTGAACGCCATCGCGATCGCCGAGGGGAACTTCGCGTTCCTGCCCATTGTCCAGCACAAGTGCGTGTGTTGTTGACTCAAGAGACTTTTGAAGCACGCTGCTTTAATGTCAGTGCCGGAGGGATGGCGTTGTTTTGCACGTATGTCCCTCGTTTTGAAGAACAACTCGAAGTGATTGTGATGCCACCATCCATCGGTGGCCGTGCAGCAGAACCGCTACGAGCACGAGTTGAAGTCAAACGGTGCGAACGACTCGAACGGGGCGATCTGTATGAAATTGGTGTCAGTATCGTCGAAGTATTACCGTATTACTGAGTATTAGCTGGTCTGTTTCCTCTCAATCTTTCCTGCCTCTTGCTGTTTTTTGCCCCTAAAAATCTAAAAGCATACAATTTATTCATTTTTTAGCCTGTCGGCGAAATTTATTGTGCTATACCAAAAGTGCGGCCCGTTGACATCACACCGCCCATTGGCCTTACGAAGGAGCACCATGATGAATGCCGATATCTTTAGTCGTTTCTCTGCCCGATACGATAAGTCGCGTGAAGAAGAGTTCTCCTTGCAGGAGTATCTGGAGATTTGCAAAAACGATCCCAGCGCGTACGCCACTGCAGCAGAACGGATGTTGACTGCCATTGGGCAACCAGAGCTGCTCGACACACGCAATGACCCACGCCTGTCACGCATCTTTGCCAACAAAGTCATCAAACTCTATCCCGCTTTTCGCGAATTCTATGGCATGGAAGAAGCCATCGAACAAGTCGTGGCCTATTTCCGGCACGCAGCCCAAGGCTTAGAAGAGAAAAAACAAATTCTTTATCTGCTCGGGCCAGTCGGTGGTGGTAAATCCTCAATTGCTGAAAAGCTAAAAGAGTTAGTCCAACATGTTCCGTTCTATTGTCTGAAAGGTAGCCCAGTCAATGAATCTCCACTGGGTTTATTTAGCGATCAAGAAGACGGTGCCTTATTGGAGGAGGAATATGGTATTCCCCGCCGCTACCTGCGCACCATTCCCAGCCCTTGGGCAGTCAAACGACTACACGAATTCAATGGTGACATCAATCAATTCCGTGTGGTGAAACGCTACCCCTCGGTTTTAAAACAATTGGCCGTTGCAAAAACAGAACCTGGGGACGAAAACAACCAAGATATCTCGTCTTTAGTTGGTAAAGTCGATATCCGTAAGTTGGAAAAATATGCACAAGACGACCCCGATGCCTATAGCTATTCAGGTGGACTGTGCTTGGCCAACCAAGGTTTGCTTGAATTTGTTGAAATGTTCAAAGCACCGATTAAGGTGTTACACCCCCTATTAACAGCCACACAAGAAGGTAATTTCAAAGGGACTGAAGGATTTGGGGCGATTCCATTTGATGGGATTGTTCTGGCACACTCGAATGAATCGGAATGGAAGCAATTCCGTAACAATAAAAATAACGAAGCCTTTTTGGATCGTATTTATATTGTCAAAGTGCCTTATTGCCTACGCGTCAGTGATGAAATCAAGATTTACGAAAAACTGATTCGGCACTCCTCACTTACCCAAGCTCCATGCGCCCCCGGCACCTTAAAAATGATGGCGCAATTTGCCATTCTGTCACGGCTAAAAGAACCGGAGAATTCAAACTTATTTAGCAAAATGCTGGTGTACGATGGAGACAACCTAAAAGATACCGACCCAAAAGCAAAGTCAATTCAGGAGTATCGGGATTTTGCTGGAGTTGATGAGGGGATGACTGGCTTATCCACTCGTTTCGCTTACAAAATTTTGTCGCGTGTTTTTAACTTCGATCATGCCGAGGTAGCAGCGAATCCTGTCCATTTGTTGTATGTGCTAGAACAACAAATTGAACGTGAGCAATTTCCACAAGAAGTGGAGCAAAAGTATTTAACCTTTTTGAAAGAATACTTAGCGCCAAAATATGTGGAATTTATTGGCAAAGAAATTCAAAAGGCGTATCTAGAAAGTTACTCTGAGTATGGTCAAAATATCTTTGATCGCTATGTCACCTTTGCTGATTACTGGATTCAAGACCAAGAGTATCGCGACCCAGACACAGGAGAGATTTTCGACCGTAATTCGCTCAATAGCGAATTAGAGAAAATTGAAAAACCAGCAGGGATTTCTAATCCAAAAGACTTCCGTAATGAGATCGTTAACTTTGTTTTGCGAGCACGCGCAAACAACGCTGGACAAAATCCACATTGGACAAGTTACGAAAAATTACGGCAGGTTATCGAGAAGAAAATGTTCTCGAATACAGAAGAACTGCTACCTGTGATTAGCTTTAATAGCAAGGCAAGCGTAGAAGATGTGAAAAAACACGAAGATTTTGTCAATCGCATGGTAACCAAGGGTTATACACCAAAACAGGTCCGGCTATTATGTGAATGGTACCTCCGCGTACGTAAATCTTCTTAAAGCAGTTTTGGCGCGTCCTCATTGCCTCATTTTATCTGGAGTTGACCATGGCCCATTTAATAGACCGCCGTTTAAACGGAAAAAATAAGTCAGCCGTCAACCGTGAGCGTTTTTTGCGTCGTTTTAAAGCACAAATTAAACAATCGGTTGCAAAGGCGATAAAAGGACGCGCCATCACTGATATTCAAACGGGTGAGAAAATCTCTATTCCATCAAAAGATATTTCTGAACCGGTGTTTCAACATGGATCAGGAGGGATTAAAGAGATGATTCACCCTGGCAACCAAGATTTTATTCGGGGTGATCGTATTGCACGACCACAAGGCGGAGGAGGCGGTGGTGGGGGCGGCAAAGCGAGCAATCAAGGCGAAGGAGAAGATGATTTTGTCTTTGAACTTAGCCGCGAAGAATTCATGAAAGTCTTTTTTGAAGATCTTGCTTTACCTAACTTAGTAAAAACACAGTTGCTTGGTACGCACGAAATGAAAAGTGTGCGGGCAGGTTTTATTAACGATGGTACGCCGACCAATATCAATATTGTTCGCTCATTGCGAGGGGCACTTTCTCGGCGTATTGCACTATCAGCACCTATTTTATCGGAACTGACACAAGCCGAAGAAGAATTAGATGAACTACTTGAACTGGCTGACGAACAGTCTTTCAGAGTAAAAGACCTGCGAGAAAAAATCCGTCACTTACGCAGCCGGCTGTATACCATCCCATTTATTGATCCTTTTGATTTAAGGTATAACAACCGTATTAAGCGGCCTTTTCCAACCAGTCAAGCAGTGATGTTTTGTATCATGGATGTCTCTGGCTCAATGGATGAAAATAAAAAAGATATTGCCAAACGATTTTTTATTTTGCTTTATCTTTTCCTAGAAAAACAATATGAAAAAATAGAGCTGGTGTTCATCCGACACCATACCAGTGCAACAGAAGTCTCTGAGCATGATTTCTTCCACTCCCGTGAATCAGGTGGGACAGTGGTGTCTTCTGCCTTAACATTATGTTCAGAAATCATTCAAAAACGCTATCCAACTGAAGATTGGAATATTTATGTTGCTCAAGCCTCGGATGGCGATAACTGGGACAGCGATTCTAGTCAATGTAGCTCTATTTTATTAGAGAAAATTTTACCTTGTGTGCAGTATTATGCTTATATTGAAATCACACAGGGAGAACCACAAAACTTATGGCATGAATATCAAAAAGTTGCAGAGCAGATTAAACACTTTGCGATGCAAAAAATAAAAACTGCTGCAGATATTTATCCCGTTTTCCGTGAATTGTTCAAAAAACAACCTCATACTGTTACATAGCTAACAGTATCGGAAAAAGATAAGGACTTCTGGCCATGAAACCGACCCCTATTTCAACTTCGTCAGAATGGTCTTTTGATCTGATTGAAAAATACGACCGAGAAATTATGAAAGTTGCCTGTGGTGAATATCATCTTGATATTTATCCAGTGCAACTCGAAATCATCACAGCAGAACAGATGATGGACGCCTACTCTTCTGTTGGAATGCCAGTCAACTACCATCATTGGTCATTTGGCAAACAATTTGTTGCAACAGAAAAAAGTTATAAACGTGGGCAAATGGGTTTGGCCTATGAAATTGTGATTAACTCTAATCCTTGTATCGCTTATCTGATGGAAGAAAATTCCATGATGATGCAAGCATTGGTCACAGCACATGCGGCTTATGGCCATAACAGTTTTTTTAAAGGCAATTATTTATTCAGAACTTGGACAGACGCAGAAGCAATCATTGATTATTTAGTTTTCGCAAAAAATTACCTTGCTGATTGCGAGCGAATGTATGGCATTGATGCAGTTGAGGATCTATTAGATTCATGCCATGCCTTGATGAATTATGGTGTCGATCGCTACAAGCGGCCACAAAAATTGTCATTGGCAAAAGAAAAAATCCGCCAAAGTGAGCGCGAGCATTATTTACAGCTGCAGGTAAACGATTTGTGGCGTACCATTCCGCGACGAAATACAGATACCGAGATCAATGCTCCAGCTCGTTTTCCTACAGAACCACAGGAAAATATCCTTTATTTCATTGAAAAATCAGCGCCCTTATTAGAACCTTGGCAACGCGAAGTCATTCGAATTGTGCGAAAAATCGCCCAGTATTTTTATCCACAACGCCAAACCCAGGTCATGAATGAAGGGTGGGCAACCTTTTGGCACCACACTATTCTAAACCGACTCTACGAAAAACAGTTGGTGACGGATGGTTTTATGATGGAATTTCTGCAATCACACACCAACGTTGTACTACAACCACCGGTACATAGTCACTGGTATTCAGGTATCAATCCCTATGCGCTTGGATTTGCTATGTATCAAGATATTTGTCGGATTTGTCGTGAGCCAACAGATGAAGATAGGGCATGGTTTCCCGATTTAGTTGGCCAAGATTGGCGTGAGAGTATTGAATTTGCCATGCGCAATTTCAAAGACGAGAGTTTTATCTCACAATACCTTTCACCAAAGGTCATTCGTGATTTTAGATTATTTGCCGTGAGAGATGATGATAAAGACGATAAACTTCTCATCCCTGCTATTCACGATGAACCAGGGTATGCTGAGATTCGTCGTACGCTATCTGAACAATATAATTTAGGTTCGAGAGAGCCTAATATTCAGGTATGGTCGGTTAATCTACGCGGGGACCGTAGTTTAACTTTACGCCATTTTATGCATCAAAGACGGCCATTGGGAAAAACCACCGACGAAGTATTAAAGCATGTTTGCAGATTATGGGGGTTTGATGTGCGTTTAGAATCTGTTGACCAGCAAGGGCAAATATTACAAACTCACGAATGCAAAGCCCCCGAGCACAACAGCTTATTCTAAAAAAACTGTGTTGATAACGCCTTAACGAAGTTGTTAAGGCGTTTTTATTGTTGAGAGCAATTGCAGCATTGCCTGAATATTTTGCTCATAAATTTCACCAATGACATGAGCGAATGCTGGTATAGAGAAATATAAAGCAATAAAGCCAATTGTCAGTGTTAAGGGGAAACCAAAGGTAAAAATGTTGAACTGTGGTGCAGCACGAGTCATCACACCAATCGCCAAGTTAGTAATCAGTAATGCACCCACAACGGGAATAGACAATAAAAACCCTAGGGAAAATATGTTAGCTCCCCATTCAGCTAACACTTTGAAACTGGCTTTAGGAATCGACTCTAAACCAACAGGCAATATGCGAAAACTATCGACCAGCGCAGAGATTAAAACCAAATGGCCATCCATCGCCAAAAAAAGTAAGAAGACAAAAGTGGATAAAAATCGAGAAAGCGCGGGGACTTGTGCACCGAATTGTGGATCAAAAAACATGGCGAAACCCAAACCCATTTGCATGCTCATCAGCATGCCAGCCATTTCTACCGCAGCAATTACCAATCGCATCACCATGCCCATTGCGGCACCAATAATGACTTGATAGAAAATATTAGCGAGCCCCTCAGCGGAAATAACCGGTGCTTCTGGCATCGCAGGTAATAGCGGTGCAATAATAATCGTTAATGCAATGGCAGTAGCAACACGAACTTGTCGAGGAATTGTTCGTGTCCCAAAAAACGGATCGACCATAATAAAACCGGCGATACGGCAGAATGGCCAAAAAAAGCCTGATAACAGTAATGCAATCTCTGTATCAGAGATTTCTACCATACCCATATTTTGGCTTTCATTTAACCAATCATATTTGGAATACCGCTAATTAAACGCACGGTAAATTCCATCATTGTCCGCAGCATCCAAGGACCGGCTAAAATAAGCACCACGAACATAGCCAACAACTTTGGAATAAAAGTTAAGGTCATTTCGTTAATCTGGGTTGCTGCTTGCAACACGCTGACCAAAAGGCCGATGACTAGCGCCACAGCAAGCAATGGTGCTGAAACAATAATTAAGATAAACAGCGCATTCTGAATTAGATTAATGGCCAGCTCTGGACTCATGGTTTTTCCTATGAAACATAAAAGCTTTGTACCAAAGACCCCATCAATAGAGTCCACCCATCCACTAGCACAAATAGCATTAGCTTAAAAGGGAGTGAGATAATAATTGGCGAAACCATCATCATACCCATTGACATCAAGACTGTTGCTACAACTAAGTCAATAATTAAAAATGGAATAAAAACAAGAAAACCAATTTGAAAAGCAGTTTTGATTTCACTGATCACGAAAGCAGGTACTAAGGTTTTTAAACTAATATCTTCTGGTCCATTGGGTTTTGGACTACGAGAAATTTCAATAAAAAACTCTAAATCTTTTTCTCGAGTTTGTCTCATCATAAACTCTTTAAATGGTTTACTTCCTCGCTCAAAAGCCTGATCCATAGTCATTTTATCTTCAGCAAACGGCTGCCAAGCATTTTTATAGGCGTCATCAAACACAGGTGCCATGATAAAAAAAGTTAGAAACAATGCTAATCCCAATAAAACCTGATTTGGTGGTGATTGCATTGTCCCTAGGGCTTGTCGCAGTAAAGCAAGCACAATGACAATACGAGTAAAAGAAGTCATCATCAATATCGCTGCAGGGATAAATCCTAATGCAGTGATAAACACCAACATTTGCAATGATAATGAATAGTTTGTCCCACCGCCTGCAGTGGGAGTGCTATTCATCAGAGGAAATGAAGGTGTCGCAAAAACGAATTCAGCTAACCCAAACAGTAAGGGTAAACAGAACAACCATGCTTTTTTATTCATGGGAAGAACGATTCTGATCTTGGGCATGAGAAGCAGGCCCTTTGATATGAGTAAGCGCAGTACGGAAACGCTCGGCAAAAGAAACCGGAACAATAGTATCTGCGTCGGCAGGACGCGGTAGAGTGTGCAGGACATTCACTGATCCCTGCGCCACCCCTAGCACCAACCAAGATTGGTCTATCTCAACAATCACAACCCGCTCACGCGGTCCTACCATGACATGGCCCACGACCTTAGCATGGGCAGGCAGACCAAATGCAGATTGACCACCAAGCTTTTTAAGTGCCCATGCCATCAAGAAAATCAGGCCGAGTACAAATAATAGGCCAAAAGCCGCTTGGGCGAACTGTGACATGGGAGAGGTGAGCAACGATGAGGTAGGTGCACTCTCTTGTGCTAGGACAATAGAAGAGAAAGATGTAAACAGAAGCGCTGCCACAAAGGACAGCGCTCTGTTAAACCAACACACAACGGTCTGTATCACTTCTGTAACCGACGTAAACGTTCAGCAGGTGTAATAATATCGGTTAAACGAATACCAAATTTATCGTTTACCACCACCACTTCACCTTGAGCAATCAAACAGCCATTGACCAACACGTCCATTGGTTCACCAGCCATACCATCTAATTCAACCACTGAGCCTTGAGCCAATTGCAACAAGTTACGGATGGCAATTTTTGTTCTACCCAGTTCAACCGTCATATTAACGGGAATATCGAGAATCATATCCAGATTACCGCCTGCAGCGGTTATCGGATCAGAAGGGGCAAGCTCTTGGAACAGGCCAGTGGCCAAAGTGGGCCCAGATTGAGCAGGCTCTGCAGGAGCAGATTCGTGATCGGAATCAGTTGATTCCTGTTGTTCCGCCATTGCGGCTGCCCAATCATCCATACTTACTGGTTCGTCACTCATTTTAAATTACCCACAAAAAATTGGCCTTGGCAGTGACTGTTATTTAGGTCACCCGACACGCCATCCAAGTTTAAATAGCATCGCTTCCTAGGCTGCTGACATCACTGATTTCTTGTGCACCAGCAAGTACCCGATCCACCTTCAGCGCATACTGCCCACCCACAACACCATATTTACACTGTAAAACGGGAATACCCGAAACATCGGCGACAATCGTTTCTGGTATTTCTAGTGGAATAATATCGCCTTCTTTTAAGGTCAGAATGTCACGCAGCGTAATTTCTGTTTCAGCCAAGTTAGCAACTAATTCCACCGCTGCTGTTTGTACTTGGCGAGATAACAGATTTACCCACCGGTTGTCCACCTCGGTACGGTCAGCAGCCATCGTACTCGATAATAAGTCCCGAATGGGCTCGACCATCGAATATGGCATACAAACGTGGAAATCACCACCGCCGGCACCCAGTTCGATTCGGAATGTCATCGAAACGACCACTTCCGTCGGTGTTGCGATGTTAGCAAACTGTGTGTTCATTTCTGAACGGATGTAATTGAATTCTATTTCATATACTGGCTGCCATGCTTTTTGATATTCCAAAAAGACAACATCTAAAAGACGACGAATAATTCGTTGTTCAGTTGCCGTAAAATCACGGCCTTCAACCCGCACATGATAACGACCATCCGAACCAAACAAATTATCGACAATCAAGAAGACTAAATCGGGGTCGAAAATTAGCAGTGCAGTCCCGCGCAGGGGTTTGACATGGCACAGGTTAAGGTTAGTAGGTACAACAAGATTACGAATAAATTCACTATATTTTTGTACTTTAACCGGACCTACAGAAATTTCTGCATTACGGCGGATAAAGTTAAATAGACCAATCCGAAGATTACGAGCGAAACGCTCGTTAATAATCTCCAAGGTTGGCATCCGGCCACGAACAATGCGCTCTTGACGACCAATATCATAGTTGCGTACTGGGGTTCCCCCCAGTCTCGCCTCGTCATCATTGTCATCCCCAGTGACCCCGCGCAGCAGGGCATCAACTTCTTCCTGGGAGAGAATATCGTCTGCCATATTCGCCCGTTACTGATTCTGAACAATGAAAGAGGTGAAAACCACGCCAGTCACTGGTGCAGAAAGACCAGAATCTGACACAGACTCATTAATCACTTGGCGAATCTGATTTTTTAATTTTGCTTTGCCTTCTGGTGTCGCCAGTTCTTCACTGGTTTTTGATGAAAGCAACATAATCAGTGCACTGCGAATTTTTGGCATATAGGCTTTAAGCACTTGAGCATGGCCACCGTCGGCAAGTTCTGCTTGAAACTCAATTTGCAGCATGCCACCGCTACCGGCCAAATTCACCACAAACGTATCAATTTTTTCGAAGACCGGCAGTTCAGAGGCTTTCTTTGGAGCGGCTCCCCCATGACCTTCTTCTTTTTTACCTAAAAAGAGATAGGCAACGGCGCCAGCCAGCGCTAAAACGACAACTAATAAGCCTGCAACCAGAATGACCATTGTTTTTTTATTACCGCTAGGTGCTTTTTCTTCTGACATAACTTTACCCATGCAATTTGAAACAGAATTTTAAAAGGCCACTCTTCACAACACAAAATGTACCTTTGCTAAATAGCAGAGGACATTCTAGAGAGAGGGCCGTTTGTTCACAACAAAGGCCCTCAATATCAGCTGCCACCGGATATTACCCCAAAAGCAGGGGTTCCGAACATTACGCGTAAACACTCAGTTGATCATCACCATCAACAGATTTCGCTGGAGCAGGTGTCACAGGCGGAGAAACAGGGGCAGCAGTCGGCATACCATGAACAGAGAATTTGGGTGCAGATTCATCTTGGCGAGACGATTGATTTTGTTGCATAAAAGCCATCTGGGCTGCTTGACGCTCTTGAGAGTCACCAGAAGACACTTGAGCACCATTCAATTGAATACCATTATCTGCCAGCATCGCTGCTAAACGTGGTAAGTGTTGTTCTAAGGTATCTTTAGCTTGTGGTGTTGCTGCAACAAATAGAACGCTCGCTTGATCTTGATGCAAGCGGAGAGAAACTTCGATAGGCCCTAAATTGGGTGGATTCACCTGCATCTGAGCCACATCCATCTTGGTATTGACCATCATCAATAGATTTTGGCCTAATTCCTTACCCCATTTTGGATCAGGAGACATCGGGGTGTGAACGTGTAAGACCTTGGCTGCTTCTGATGACTGCATGTGAGGTTTTTCTTGGGGCGTCAGCAATGACGTCACGACATTCGGAGCAACAGGGGTAGAAGCAGTTTCATCGGCAAATGCCGGCAAAGAAGTGTCAACCACCGGCAAATTTTTGCCCAGTTCAAGCAAGCGATCAGGACGAACTGATTTTGCGGAGATAGTCTCACCAAGGGGAGAGCTTTCTATAGGAACATCTTGATCAATGGTGAGTTCTGTTGGTGTTAACTTGGTATTAGACTGAATAGCAACTGGCAAAGGCGCAAATAGCTTCGGTTCGGTTTCCGGATTAAGCTCGAGATCATCTGAGGAGGTGGATTCTTTATCAGACGATTTTGTTATCTTAATTTCACCTTGAGCCACTCTTGACGTCGCCAGATCAGTACGGATGCTTGAGGAAGCGTTTAAAGCAAGTAAACTCTCCAATAAAGCCTCAGCATCCTCAGATTCTTTTTTTTGATCTAAAGAAGAATTTTCTTGTTTATCAAAGTCCGTACCCTTGGTTTTATTTGTTTTAGATGCAGGGAATATTGTAGAAGAGGAAGGTTCAACAGTTTGCATTTCCTCATTTTGCATTGCCAATTCAGTATTAACCTGCAAAAGTTTGGAAAACACATCCGCACTATCAGTTGCTTGACCTGACGGCACTAAAGCTGTGGATGTGTCCGGGACAGAGGGTGCACTGCTGACGACAGTAATCGCCATAATCAGCTCCTGAGAAGAAAGAGACAAGTGACAAGATAAAGCAACTTTTGCACCATGCTCTTTTCACGAAATTGGTTACTGAGAAAGCGAACGCACAGTAAAGGCGCGCGTTGCCAATTCATCAGTCTGTTTTTGCTCACGCCGCATTTGTTGCTGCAACAACCGTTGTTGCTCTGCAGTATGTAAAGTTTCCATTGCTTTGAGATGTTGGCGGGCAGTCTGCCATTGGTCTCGTGTCTCTGCATATATCACTTCACACGTTTTCACTTCTTGTAGTTGGACTTCCACCGCAGATTCCAAACGCTCTAAGAAACGTTGGTAATCCAACCACTGGGCCACGCCAATCCCAACCGCACCCCGTTCTATACGACGGTTACGGTACTCGGCTAAAAATGATTCAACTTGTTGTAACTTACGTTGCGCGGTGGACAAGCTCTGTTGTGCCATTCCCATACGATTCGCTGCAGCATCAAGTTTTTCTTGTGCCAAACGAATCAGAAGTTGGTACTTGCTGACAGGTGGCATCAGTTGGCTCCATTCACCAGTTGAAACAGATTGCCAATACTTTCCTGATAGTCATGCGATTGCCGCATTTCTTGCATTAAAAACTCTTGCATCACCGGATGCAACTGAATCGCCTTATCTAACATTGGATCAGAGCCGCTCATATAGGCACCAACGTTGATTAAATCACGATTGCGCAAGTAACGTGAGTAAAGCTGTTTAAAGTAGCGGGCGGCTTGCAGCTGATCGCGAGACACAATGTCATTCATCACCCGACTAATCGATTGTTCAATATCAATTGCAGGATAAACACCCGACTCAGCAATTTGCCTAGATAAGACAAAGTGTCCATCTAGGATAGCTCGGGCCGAATCAGCAACAGGATCTTGCTGATCATCACCTTCAGATAACACGGTGTAGAAGCCAGTAATCGAACCACCCCCTGCTTTACCATTACCCGCTCTTTCGATCAGTTGTGGCAATTTCGCAAATACAGAGGGGGGATAACCTTTAGTCACGGGTGGTTCACCAATCGCTAGGGCAATTTCACGTTGTGCCATGGCATATCGAGTGACTGAATCCATCAACAATAAGACATCTAAGCCTTGGTCACGGAAATACTCTGCCAAAGCTGTCGCATAGGCGGCGCCATGCAGTCGCATCAGCGGTGGCATGTCCGCTGGTGCTGCCACCACAACCGAACGTGCTAACCCTTCTTCTCCAAGAATTTCTTCAATAAAGTCTTTTACCTCGCGCCCCCGCTCACCGATCAAGCCCACTACGACCACATCAGCTTTGGTAAAACGCGCCATCATGCCAAGCAACACCGATTTACCCACACCAGAACCGGCAAATAAGCCTAAACGCTGGCCACGTCCCACGGTTAGTAAACCATTGATCGCACGAACGCCGACATCCAACACATCTCGTACAGGTGTGCGATCAAGAGGGTTAATGGGTTGACTGTACAAGGGATAGAAATCATCTGGCTCTAGCGGGCCGGCGTCATCAAGGGGGCGGCCAAGTGAGTCGAGAATTCGCCCAAGTAACTTATGTCCTACCGGAACTTGTCGGCCATATGGCCCCTGTGGGCAAACTGCCACATTTTGCTGGCCATAGCGTGGTGGATGATAGGGACGTAATGGCGCAACAGCAGTGCCTGGAACCAAACCTTGAACATTCGACACTGGCATAAGATACATATTATCTGCTGAAAAACCTACGACTTCTGCCTCAACATGTCGTCCTTCAGGTAATTCAACGACACAAGCACTCCCTACCGGCAAACGGACGCCAACCGCCTCCATCACCATACCAGTCACCCGTGTAAGTCGGCCTTTAATCAACCATAACGGAGAATGTGTAATCGTCTGTTGGCATAGAGAAAGATAATCCAGCCATGGTTTAATTGGCGCTGACATTGCCAGTTCCCAAAGCATTAGACAACGCTTGCCAGCGTTGTTGTAAGGATAAGTCAATGCTCAGCACAGGGCTATCGAGTAGGCATCCACCACGATCTAACGCAGGATCGGGAATCAATTGCCATGATTGAGACAAGCGCTCTTCACTCAGATAGTGTTTCATCACTTCAATATCATCTGGATGGAGCCGTAACTTAGCCTGTTGAATCGAGTCAGGTAAGGTAGAAAGCGCTTGTTTTAAAACATCTAACACAGCATCTTGTTTGATTTGAATGTGTGAAGCAACGATCTTTTGTGCACAGGATAAGGCCAGCTGCAACAATGCAGGCGCAATACTCTGGTCAACATCGGTCACAGAAACTTGCAAACGCTGTTGAATATCAAGAAACTGTTCATAAGCCTGATTGAACTCCGTGCTTGCCTGAGTATGACCAGCTTGCCACCCTTCTTTATGGCCGGCCTCAAATCCTGCCGTTTTACCAGCCTCAAAACCCGCTTGAAAGGCTTCTTGATGAATAGCTTCAATTTCTGCGGCAGTGGGATAAATGCGAGCGGGTTCGATCTCAACGGTTTCGACAACAACCGGATCTGAATCTTCTTCTACAGTAGAAGAATCCGAGGCGTATTCTGAGGTCGTGGCATCAGACACACCTTCACTGGTCGTAGTCGATGTGGTGGCAACAGCCTCTTCAAGTTGATGTAAAGGCGATAAGGCCCAAGGCGTCCACTGGACACCTTCTTGGGCAGAAATAATCTTACTCGACAACGCCTTCCTCTCCAGCCTTCGTCAACACAATCTGGCCTTCATCGGCCAATTTGCGCACAATTTTCAGAATCTCTTTCTGCTCTGCTTCAACCTCAGACACTTTAACTGGCCCTTTGGCTTCGAAGTCATCCTTCAGCATTTCAGCAGCACGCTGAGACATATTCTTGAAGATTTTTTCTTTGAGTTCCTGACTGGTACCTTTAAGCGCAATGATAAGAGATTCGGACGAAATCTCGCGCATGATGACCTGAATCGAGCGGTTGTCCAATTCGATAAGGTTTTCGAACACAAACATCTTGTCTTGGATTCGCTGAGCCAATTCCGGATCGTACTCGCGGATAGCACCCAAGGCCGATGTCTCAACACCACTGCCCAAGAAGTTAAGAATTTCAGCAGTAAGCTGTTCGCCACCCATTGCGCTTTTCTTGACGCGATCAGAGCCAGACAACAACTGAGTCAATACCTCATTCAATTCACGCAGGGCTTGTGGTTGTACGCCTTCCAAGGTGGCAATCCGCAAGAGAACATCATTACGCAAACGCTCTGTGAAATGCTGCAGGATTGCACTGGTCTGGTCTGGTTCTAAGTGCACAAGAATGGTTGCAATAATCTGAGGGTGTTCATTACGAATCAGATCTGCTGCATTCGATGGATCCATCCATTTCAGGCTCTCAATACCCGCATGGTCATTACCCTGCATGATCTTATCAAGCAGATTGGCAGCCTTGTCTTCACCAAGTGCTTCTGTCAACACATTGCGTAGATATTCGTCAGATGCACCGACAGAAGCACGCATTTGCGCTTCTTCACGGAACAGATTTACTGCTAGATCGATTTCATCAAAGCTCAAGTTAGAGATTTGAGTCATCACAGTACTGATTTTTTGCACTTCTTTTGGACCGAGGTATTTAAAAACCTCGACGGCATCAGTTTGCCCCAAACTAAACAGTAATACTGCACTACGACGAACACCGGCATCACTCATCGCCACTCACCCATTCTTTAATGATTTGTGCCGCCATCCGTGGATCATTTCTCACGATTTGACGTGCAGCCTCAAGGTTGGCCTCATATAGACGTCGTTGGATTTCACGTTCATCCAGTGGTTCACCGGTAATTTCATCTTTCGGTGCAGCCCCAGCTTCTTCAGCCCCCTCCATGCCAGGTAAAGGCGGCGGCGGATTAAGAATATCGCGCACGATTGGACGAACAATCCACAACAGGAGATACAGTAACAATAGACCGACCAAGGCATATTTGATCAGACTTTCTGCATTCTCTGTGGCATAGGTAATAAAGCGATCTTGTAAGGTTTGGGTTTCTAAATTCTCTGCAAAAGCGGTGTTGACCACGTTCAAAGAGTCGCCACGATCTTGGCTATAGCCCATTGCTTCACGAACAAGATTATTGATTTGTTGCAGTTCATTGGCACTTAAGGGAACAAATTTGGCATTACCTTCAGCATCCACCTGACGTTTGTAGTTAACCACCACCGCTGCAGATAAGCGTTTCACTGTTCCTACAGGCGATTTGGTATGTTGAATAGTCCGGTCAACTTCAAAATTCGTTGTCGTTTCCCGATTAGACGCCACAGGAGGGGTATTACCAGCCTGCTGACCACCAGGTAACAAACCAGCTTGAGTGCCAGGGGGAAGCTGAATTGGCGCAGCAGCTGCATTAGGCGGTTGGTTAGCCAACGCACCGGGGACACCACCGACTTGATCAGTTTCGCGTTTTACACTTTCAGCCGTTTGTTGGCTACGAATGGCAGACTGATTGGGTGGCGAATTCGGTGTATAAATTTCGGCAGTTTGTTCAACTTCAGAGAAATCGACCGCCGCCGTCACCTCAGCACGAACATTTTCCTTACCAAAAATGGGTTCTAGGATGGTTTGGATACGCTTAACAAAATCTTGCTCTATTTGTCTAACATAGGCGAGTTGGCGTTTATTTAAACCAGAATTGTCGTTGTTAATATCTGACAAATTGGATAGTAAATTGCCTTCCTGATCAACGATGGTAATGTTTTTAGCAGGTAATCCGGGAACACTGGAAGACACCAAATTAATCACACCAGAGATTTGACCTGCATCGAGCACCCGACCAGGGAACAGCGACACCATGATAGAAGCAGTCGGTTTTTGTTGTTCACGCAAAAACACGCTGTTTTTTGGGATGGCAAGGTGCACACGCGCAGATTCAACAACGTTGAGTGATTCAATCGTACGAGCCAGTTCACCTTCAATTGCACGTTGATAGTTAATTTGTT
Organism: Aquaspirillum sp.; assembly: GCF_055136605.1. Taxonomy (NCBI): domain Bacteria; kingdom Pseudomonadati; phylum Pseudomonadota; class Betaproteobacteria; order Neisseriales; family Aquaspirillaceae; genus Aquaspirillum; species Aquaspirillum sp. The sequence goes on from NZ_JBSQVP010000033.1 coordinate 23,649, forward strand.
CCGCAAACTGGCTGATACCAAATTTTTGGTTATCCATCAGTTCAAAGCCAGCGCCACTTGCCTTGGGCAAACCTTGGGAAGCAAGTTTTAAGCGTGTTTCATAGACGTTTTCGGTTGGCACCGAAATCACTCCACCAGGCCCAAGCTGATAGGGCACGTTCATTTGTTGGAGCGCAGCGGTAATTTGACCGCCATCTTTATCAGAAATGTTGCTAAACAGGACTTTATATGCAGGTTGTTTATTCCATAACACCAATGCAATGATGATTGCCACGATTGCAGCAAGCCCTGCAAAAAGCAGTATTTTTTTATTGGAAGGGAGGGTTTTGTATCTCTCAACCGCTTCACGGATCCGTGTTTGCAGGGTCATCGAATTTTGCTCTGCCAGTTCAGCCATATCATCAGGGAATTTTTTGCACGTTGAGTCCTGCCGTACTGAGATTACACTCAGCACAGGCACAAGGTCGTATTATCATACGAAAACACGATTATATTTGTGTGTTCATCACTTCCTGATAAGCAGAGACCAATTTATTACGCACTTGCACCATGGTCTGGAATGACAAGCTGGCCTTTTGTAAAGAAATCATTACATCATGCAGATTGACAGTTTCATCGCCTAGCTCAAATTTCTTCTGTAACGATTGAGAGGCTTGTTGCAAGCTGTTCACATCTTTCAGTGCAGAGCCCAGCACATCAGAAAAGTCAACGCCAGAAACAGATTCCTGACCGGCGATGGGGGTTGCTGGTTTATTTGTCGCTAGCGCGGAAACCGCGCGTAACTCGCCAAGTAATTGGTCAATACCTTGCGTGCTCATAATGTATTCCTCAATGTGAAAGCGAGCTATCAGGGGGGGTTAAGGCAGAAGAAGAAAGCGCTGTTTCCTCTGTATCGTCCATCCGATATCTTTGCAATTTGTAGCGCAACGTCCGTTCGCTAATCCCTAAGCGTTGAGCTGCAAGTTTTTTGACGCCACCCACAGAAGATAGGGTATCAAGGATATGTTGCCGCTCCAAGCTACGAATGTCTGATTGCGCTGTCTCTGACCCAGACCGCAAAGCTGATATTTTGTTTTCCTTATTCACCAACATCAGATCAGCCGCATGAATCACACCACCCGATGCAAGCACACATGCTCTCTGCATCACGTTTTGTAACTCGCGGATGTTACCGTCCCACGCATGGGCAGTCAAACAATGCGCAGCATCTGCCGATAAAGACCAAGCATGTCCTGTGCCAGATAAAAAAGCTTTGGCCAAAGGCAAAATATCTTCTTTTCTTTCTCGCAAAGGCGGGATAGAAACGGGAAAGACATTTAAACGAAAGTATAAATCTTCTCGAAATCGACCTGCAGCCACTTCTTCTTCAATGTGGCGATTACTGGTTGAAATGACTCGAATATCCAAGCGGATTGCGCGCTGACTCCCTAAGCGTTCTAGTTCTCGCTCTTGCAAAACTCTCAGTAATTTTGCTTGAAGTTGCAACGGCATCTCGCTGATTTCATCCAGCAACAGTGTACCACCTTGAGCCTGTTCAAATTTGCCTACAAAACTCTGGCTGGCACCAGTAAATGCGCCTTTTTCGTGTCCAAATAAAGTGGATTCTAACAGGTGCTCAGGAATTGCCGCACAGTTGACGGCAACAAATGGGCCTGTTGCCCGTGGCGAATGCTGATGCAGAAAGCGCGCTAACACTTCTTTTCCAACACCACTTTCACCATGTAAAAACACGCTGGCATCACTGAGCGCAACCTTACCTAACAGAGCCAACAACGCTTTCATTACTTTGGATTCGGCAATGATGCCCGTTGCTGCCTCAACCTGATTGATGGCAGCAGACGCATCACTCGTTCTTCCAATACAGCGAGCGACTTCATCTAACAGCACATCCGGTTCAAATGGTTTTTGTAAATAATGCGCGGCACCAGCTCTCAACATTTCCACCGCTTTATCTAATTCACCGTATGCGGTCATTAAGATAAATGGAACCACTAAATTTTTCTGTTTTAATGCTGCAAATAAAGCGTAGCCATCCATCGGCTGCATCTGTGCATCTGATATGACTAGAGCAACTTTATGTTGTTTGAGAATATGTAGCGCCGACCTGCCCTCTTTTGCTGTCAAAGTTTCATATCCTGCTAAATGCAGAGTATCGACAATGGCTTCTAACAAAGCATCATCATCTTCAACAACAAGAATGGGTAGCGTTGGCTTAGACATCTTTATCTCGCAATATGACCTGTTTGCTGTGTCAATAAACCTAATAACCGTGGTGCAATGTGTTCAATCGATAACACTTCAGCTACACCACCAAGGGCAATCGCTTCTTTTGGCATACCAAACACCACACAAGACGCTTCATTCTGGGCAATCGTATAGGCGCCGGTTTGGCGCAACTCTGCCAGTCCCCGTGCGCCATCTCGTCCCATCCCAGTCAATATCACACCAATGGCTGCAGCACCCAGCATGTTAGCACCCGAACGAAATAGCACATCCACCGAAGGCCGATGACGATTGACCTCATTACCACGGCTCAGGGCAACAAAAAATTGCATACCACGCTTCTGCAACATCAAATGAGCAAAACCAGGTGCGATATACACATGGTTTGCTTTGATCATTTCACCCTCTTCTGCCTCTTTCACCGTCAATGCACATTGCGTATTGAGTCGATCTGCGAACGATTTGGTGAATACTTCCGGCATATGTTGTGCGATCAAGATAGGAGGAAATTGAGCAGGCAACGCAGTCAATACCGCTTTAATTGCCTCAGTTCCCCCTGTTGAGGCACCAATTAACACCATCTTTTCTGTCATGCGGCTGTTACAACAACAAGGATGCAGAGGAAGAACCACATCAGCAGTATAGCTTGGCGTCAGTTCAAAGGGTTTTTGTGTCGCAGGCTTTAACATAGGGAGCAATCAGATAGAAAAGAGACTCACACAAGCACATCCTTGCCTCGCCAGATCACATATTCAAACAAGGTTAACCACAACTCTAGCAGGAAACAAGGCCTGTACGCGAAAAATCGCAACAAACAACAAAAACAAAATTCACTCTTGCTTTATACCCTAAAAGATGCCTGATGAAAACCGCGTAAAATATGAAGAAAAATTGCGATAAACACATAAAACAAAAATTTGTCTGATAAAAAATAAAAGCGCCTGTGACGGCGCTTTCTAGAC
>NZ_JBSQVP010000034.1:0-26625 GCF_055136605.1 Aquaspirillum sp.
GGCTTTGTCTAATTCCAGAATATCAATTTGCTGTGCTTTGGTGAGGACAACATCAGGAATATGTTGATCGCGCAGTTCAAACCGCCATGAAGCTTGTTCAGGATGGTCGGGGAATAAATCAAAATCCAGTAGATGAATACAAATCACATGTTTCATCTCGCGATAGGATTGACCGCTTTCTAACTGTTCGCTGATAAGACGCGAACTGTAATACAAACTTCTCTCTCCCCAATACGTCTGTTTCCGCACCTGAATTTCAATATTGTATTGCACGCCAAAGCCATCTTTGGCTAAGACATCTAACACGATTTCCTTGGCGTGGAGGTCTTCACCAGAGATATTGGGGTTGAGAATATCCGTAATGGTAATCGGTGGTTGATCGTAGCGGATGCTGTTGATCAAATCGGATAGCAATTCGGGTGATTGGGCAAAGAGACGTTTGAAGATGTAATCGTTCTTTGGATCGAGCAGCGGCAGCATGATTGAGATAGGTTTTAGGATGATATGGTTGATTATAGGGTGTCGTCACCCCAAAGGGGTTACTCACCATTAGTTCTACGACTTCTCATCAAAAAAACAAAACCCCCAAAAAAATCGGGGGTTTGCCAGTGGTCTGAAGACGAACACCATGTTCGCCCAGATCGTCATACATTCTCGCAGGTCGATAACCACGTTTTCACTGAAGCGAGAATACCCTCGGCATCTAAACCACAGTCCGCCAGCAACACCGCCGGATCGCCGTGTTCAACAAACTCATCAGGTAAACCAAGATGTAAGAAAGCTGGACGATGAGAACAGGCGGTCAAAGCTTCAGCACAGCCAGCCCCAGCACCACCCGCCACCGCATTTTCCTCAATCGTCACAAAATAACGATGCTGCTGTGCCAATGAGGTCAACAACGCCACATCCAACGGTTTCACAAAACGCATATCCACCAGCGTTGCATCACAGGCCTCAGCCGCTTGCCACGCAGGATGCACCATACTACCAAACGCTAAAATGGCAACTTCACCTTGCCCTTGCCGTAACACCCGCGCTTTCCCGATGGGGAAGGCAGTCATATTGCTCTCGGGCACTACACCGCTGCCACTGCCACGTGGATAACGCACAGCCACTGGCCCATCGTGCAAAAAGCCAGTGTAGAGCATCTGACGACATTCATTTTCATCCGAAGGTGCCATCACCACCATATTGGGAATGCACCGTAAATACGATAAATCAAACGCGCCAGCATGGGTTGGGCCATCGGCACCAACTAGGCCAGCACGATCAATCGCAAACAACACCGGCAAATTTTGAATTGCCACATCATGAATCAGTTGATCGTAAGCACGTTGCAAGAAGGTGGAGTAAATCGCCACCACCGGTTTCAGACCATCACAGGCCATCCCTGCGGCAAAGGTCACCGAGTGTTGCTCGGCAATACCGACATCGAAATAGCGGTCAGGATGTTCTTTTTCAAAACGCACTAAACCCGAGCCCTCGCGCATCGCTGGGGTAATCCCCACCAAGCGATGATCGATTTTGGCCATATCACATAACCAATCCCCGAAAATCTGGGTATAGCTTGGTTTACTCGTTCCTTTTGCCGTTGCTAAACCACTGGCAGGACTGAATTTTGATACGCCGTGATACAACACAGGATCGTTTTCGGCCAGCTTATAACCTTGCCCTTTACGGGTCACCACATGCAAAAACTGCGGGCCAGAGAGCTGACGGATATTCGAGAGAGTGTCGATTAAGGTTGGTAAATCATGGCCATCAATCGGGCCAAGATAATTAAAACCAAATTCTTCAAACAACGTTGATGGTGTGATCATGCCCTTGACGTGTTCTTCTGCCCGCGCAGCTAATTTCTGCAACGGCGGAGCAATGCCGAGCACGTTTTTCGAGCCTTTTTTCATCTTGGCATAAAAACGACCACTCATCAGCTTAGTGAGGTAATGGTTCAATGCCCCGACATTAGGCGAGATTGACATATCATTGTCGTTCAAAATCACCAATAAATTGGCATCCATCGTGCCAGCGTTATTCAATGCTTCAAACGCTTGGCCGGCGGTCATCGCACCATCGCCAATAATCGCCACCACGCGACGGTCGAGTCTGGCTTGTTTGGCAGCGACGGCCATACCGAGGGCGGCTGAAATCGAAGTGGAAGAATGACCGACACCAAAAGTGTCATACGGTGATTCACAGCGTTTTGGAAAGCCAGCAATCCCACCTTTTTGCCGTAGGGTGTGCATGAGATGACGGCGGCCAGTCAGAATTTTATGCGGATAGGTCTGATGTCCCACATCCCACACCAAACGATCATCTGGGGTGTTAAATACGTAATGCAGGGCAATGGTTAATTCGATGGCGCCTAAATTCGAGGCAAAGTGTCCACCGGTCTTGCTGACCGATTCCACAAGAAATTCTCGCAACTCACGCGCCAACACAGGAAGGTCCTTACGGTCGAGGGCACGCAAATCCGCAGGGGAGTCGATACGGTCAAGTAAGCTCATGATGGCAAGCATTCATCCATTAAAAAGAACGGGTAATGATGTAGTCGGCCAGTTGCAACAGGCGCTTGGCATCATCACCAAATGGGGTTAAGGCAGCGCGGGCATCTTGATGCAAGTCCGCTGCAAACGCCTTGGCAGCGGCTAAACCCATGATACTGACGTAGGTAGGTTTGTCTTGGGCGGCATCTTTGCCGGCGGTTTTGCCTAGGGTTTGGCTATCCGCTTCACAATCTAAAATATCATCTACTACTTGGAAGGCCAGACCCATCCGGCCAGCAAAACGTTCCAACGCTGCGATCTGTTCGGCCTCTACCTGTCCGGCATGCGCCCCTAATAAGATAGCGGCTCGGATCAATGCCCCCGTTTTCAAGCAGTGCATCTGTTCCAATTCAGCTTGATTAAGCTGTTTGCCCACGGCGGCCAAGTCAATCGCTTGTCCACCCGCCATCCCACCAGCACCACTGGCATGGCTTAATTCTTTCAATAATAACAGTTGTGTATTCGCTGTTAGGCTGGGTAAGGGTTGGCATAGGATTTCAAAAGCCAATGTTTGCAAAGCATCACCCGCCAACAGCGCAGTGGCTTCATCAAAGGCAACGTGACAAGTCGGTTTACCGCGTCGCAAGACATCGTTATCCATACACGGTAAATCATCGTGCACCAACGAATAGCTGTGAATCAGCTCAACCGCACAAGCTGCAACGTCTAACACTTCGGCAGAGGCATGACTGAGCTCACCCGCAGCATAGACAAGCAAGGGCCGTACCCGTTTTCCGCCATTTAACACCGCATAACGCATTGCGGCATGAAAACGCTGTGGATGTTTTTGTTCAGAAGGCAAAACACGCAATAGAGCCTGTTCTACCTGATGTTGTTGCGCGGCCATCCAAGATGGTAAAGAAAGGGCAGCAGGATGCAAGATACAGTCTCCCAAGCGTGAGCAACAGTCGAAAACGGGCGGATTGTATCGGTTTTACCCAAGCAAGGCATCTAGCAAGCTCAGACTGCCTTGGCTATGGCCACAGCAAGGCACATAGTTTGCATCTAATTTCATTTTATTGCCGCCTGTGTTTAGGACGCTGTCCGTGTTAGAATCTGGGTCATTTTTCGTACCGCAAAGTGTGTGCGCTGACCTCATGACAGACCAATTATTCGCCAAGGAAACCATTTCCATCAGTCTCGAAGAGGAGATGCGTCGTTCCTATCTGGATTACGCCATGAGCGTAATCGTAGGGCGCGCGCTCCCCGACGTGCGTGATGGCCTCAAGCCTGTTCACCGCCGCGTGTTATTCGCGATGCACGAACTTCATAACGACTGGAATCGTGCTTATAAGAAATCTGCCCGTATCGTGGGTGATGTGATTGGTAAATACCACCCACATGGCGACACGGCGGTATACGACACTATTGTGCGAATGGCACAGGACTTCTCGCTACGCTATCCCCTGATTGATGGCCAAGGTAACTTTGGTTCGGTGGATGGTGATAATGCTGCTGCGATGCGTTATACCGAAATTCGTATGGCACGCATTGCCCATGAATTACTCGCCGATATTGAAAAAGAAACCGTTGATTTTGGGCCAAACTACGATGGTTCTGAACATGAACCGCTGGTTTTACCTGCCAAAATCCCGAATTTATTGATCAATGGTAGCTCAGGGATTGCCGTGGGGATGGCAACCAATATCCCACCGCATAACCTCAATGAAGTGGTCAATGCACTGTTGGCCTTACTCGATAAGCCTGACTTAACCATTGATGAGCTGATTGATTTTATCCCTGCCCCCGATTTTCCGACTGCCGGTATTATTTACGGCACCGCTGGGGTGCGTGAAGGCTATCGTACCGGCCGTGGACGGGTGGTGATTCGTGCGCGTACCCACGTCGAGGAATTTGGCAAAGATCGCCAAGCCATCATCATCGATGAGCTGCCTTATCAGGTCAACAAAGCCAATTTGTTAATCAAAATTGGGGAGTTGGTGCGTGAGAAAGTGGTGGAAGGCATTTCCGATTTGCGGGATGAATCGGATAAGTCGGGTATGCGCGTGGTAATTGAGCTCAAGCGCAATGAAACCCCTGATGTTGTACTGAACCATTTATACAAACACACCCAGCTGCAAGACAGTTTTGGCATGAACATGGTGGCCTTGGTTGATGGTCAGCCGCGTTTACTTAACTTAAAACAAATCCTCGAAGCCTTCCTGCGCCATCGCCGCGAAGTTGTAACCCGCCGCACTGTGTTTGAACTGCGTAAGGCACGTGAGCGTGGCCATATTTTAGAAGGTCTGGCGGTTGCACTGTCGCATGTCGATCAAGTGATTACTTTGGTGAAAAGTGCACCGAATCCGGCACAAGCCAAGAGTGAATTGATGGCGCGGACGTGGCCGTCTGCTTTGGTCAGCGAGATGTTGAGCAAAGTCGATGCACAACAAGCCCGCCCAGAAGGTTTATTGCCAGAATATGGTCTTTCTGCCGCCGGTTATCGCCTGTCCGAAGCACAAACGCAGGCTATTTTAGAGTTGCGCTTGCAGCGTTTGACTGGTCTGGAACAAGACAAAATTATCGGCGAATACCGTGAAGTGATGGATACCATCATCGACCTGCTTGATATTTTGGCGAAATCCGAGCGAGTGAATGAAATCATCGCACAAGAGTTGAACCAAATTAAAACCCAGTTTGGTGATGCGCGTCGCTCGGAAATCGAAAAATATGGCGCGGATATTCACATCGAAGATTTAATCCCACGCCAAGATATGGTCGTCACCCTGTCGCATAGCGGTTATATGAAAGCGCAGCCGATTGGGGATTACCAAGCCCAACGCCGAGGCGGACGCGGTAAACAGGCAATGGCAACCAAAGAAGAAGATTTCATTGATAATCTTTTTGTTGCCAATAGCCACGACTACCTATTGTGCTTCTCGAGTTTTGGTCGGGTGTATTGGATCAAAGTCTATGAATTGCCACAGGGCAGCCGCAATTCACGCGGTAAGCCAATCATCAACTTACTCCCACTGGCCGAAGGTGAAAAACTGAATGCCATCTTGCCAGTGCGTGAATTTAGCGATGACCGTTTTGTCTTTATGACCACCCGCGCCGGTATTGTGAAGAAAAGCGCCTTGTCCGACTTCTCCCGTCCACGCAGCAGCGGCATTATCGCCCTTGGTTTGGATGAGGGTGATTATCTGATTGGCGCATCGATGACCGATGGCAGTCATGAAGTGATGTTGTTCTCTGATGCTGGCAAGGCAGTGCGGTTTGATGAGCAAGAAGTGCGTGCTATGGGTCGCAGTGCGCGGGGTGTCAAAGGGATGGAACTGCCAGAAGGCAATTTTGTGATTGCCATGCTGAGCGCACCCGCCAATGCTGCAGACTTTGCCCAAGTGCTGACTGCCACTGCCAAAGGCTATGGTAAACGCACACCGATCAGCGAATATCGTAAGAGTCGTCGTGGCACACAAGGCGTGATTGCCATTGACACCGGCGAACGCAACGGCGCCTTAGTCGCCGCCGCTTTGGTTGAGGAAACCGATGAGCTGATGCTGATGACCGATGGTGGTGTGTTGATTCGCACCCGTGTCGCAGAAATTCGGGAAACCGGCCGTGCCGCCCAAGGCGTGCGGTTGATTAACTTGGACGAAGGCGAAAAATTAGTCAGTTTGGAAAAAATCGCCGAACGTGACGAGGACGATACCACGCTTGGTGAGGCAGAAGCTGAGGGCGAAAACAGCGAGGTGGTTCATGACACCGTTGATTGACCGCATGCAACAATGGTTCGTCAGCTTGCCGCATTGCGCCACGCTGGGTCTGCGTTTTGTAGATAGCGCAGAGAACTGGGTCATTTTAGCGGTGGATTGGCGGGAGGAATTAGTCGGTAACCCTGCCACGGGTGTATTACACGGTGGCGTGATTACCAGCTTGGTCGATACCTGTAGCGCGTTGTCGGCATTTACTGGCTTGGAAGAAGCGGAAGCGATGGCCACCCTCGACCTGCGTATTGACTATCTCAAGCCCGCACAGCCACAGCAAACCGTGTTCTGTCGGGCGGAATGTTATAAGTTGGGACGACAAATCGCCTTTACTCGTGCGGTGTGTTACCAACAGGACATGAATAATCCGATTGCGCACGGTCTAGCAACCTTTATGCGGGCTTCAAGTCGGGCAGTTTTAGGCGGAGGACAGGCATGACCAGCGATTACATGACCCGTTTTTTAGCCTTACGTGATGCCAAAGACTATCACGGGATTATTGACAGCATTCCTTACGCCCGCTTGTTAGGGGTTGAAATGTCTGAAGATGGCGAAGGAAATCTGCTGTTTACCTTGCCCTTTGCCGAGCGTAATGTCGGCAATCCCATCCTCCCAGCATTGCACGGTGGGGTCATTGGTGGTTTTTTGGAAAATGCGGCCTTAATTCATCTGATGTGGATTCGGGAATCGCTCGAGCCGCCAAAGGTAATCGATTTTTCTTTGGATTATTTGAAAAGTGGTCGGCCCCAACCGCTGTTCGCACGGTGTTCTCTCACCAAGCAAGGCAAGCGTGTAGCACACATGTTGATTGAAGCGTGGCAAGAAGATGCGCGCCAGCCAGTCGCTGTCGCACGTGCCCATTTCTTATTGGCTTAACCTGCCGCTGCGGCGGCCCTCGGAGATTCTCAACTGATGAGTAAGGTGTATAACTTTTCTGCAGGGCCTGCGGTCCTGCCGTATGAAGTGTTGTTAGACGCACAACGTGAACTCGCTGATTGGCATGGTTCTGGCATGTCAGTGATGGAAATGAGCCATCGTGGGCGCGAATTTATGGAAATCATCCATCAAGCCGAAGCCGATTTGCGCACGCTATTGGATATTCCAAAAAACTATAAAGTGTTGTTTCTCCAAGGCGGTGCCACCAGCCAATTTGCGATGGTGCCAATGAATTTGTTGCGTGGAAAACAATCTATTGACATCGTGTTGACCGGTCATTGGTCGAAAATGGCAGCAAAAGAAGCCAAGCACTTTGCGAATGTCAATATTGTTGCCAGCAGCGAAGACCGCGCCTTTAGCTATGTGCCAGAACAAGCACAGTGGCGTTGTTCACCCGATGCCGCGTATTTGCATTATGTCTCGAACGAGACAATCGGTGGTGTGCAATTCCCGTTCGAGCCCACTGCTGATGTGCCGGTGGTGTGTGATATGTCCTCCGACTTTTTATCACGCCCAATCGATATCAACCGCTACGGTTTGATTTTTGCCGGTGCCCAGAAAAACATTGGCCCCGCAGGGTTGACTGTGGTGATTGTGCGTGAAGATTTATTGGGCGAAGTGTCGCCAGCAACACCAACCATGTTCGATTATCGCGTTCATGCTGACGCTGAATCGATGTATAACACCCCACCGACATTCTCGATTTACATCGCTGGTTTGGTGTTCAAATGGTTGTTGGCCCAAGGTGGTATTAAGGGCATTGCCGCACGCAATGAAGAAAAAGCCCAGCTGTTATATCAAGCGATTGAAGACAGCGCCGGTTTCTATAGCTGCCCTGTTGAAGCGCCATTCCGGTCAAAAATGAATGTGCCGTTCCGCATTCATGATTCGGCTTTGGATGCCTTGTTCCTTGAACAAGCAGCAGATCGCGGCTTAGTACAACTTAAGGGGCACCGCTCGGTGGGTGGCTTACGGGCATCGATTTACAATGCGATGCCAATTGATGGTGTCAAAGCGCTCGTCAACTTTATGCACGACTTCGCTAGCCGTCATCCGCGTTAATGCCCGAAGGAAAGATTATGTCTGCTGCCCCTCATGCCCCCAACCACGACGACCAAGCCTTAAGTACCCATCGCCATGCCATCGACAGCATTGATGCCGAAATTTTGTCTTTACTCAATCAACGTGCCGGCCATGCGCGTGCCATTGGTGAGATCAAAGGCGGTGGGGTGATTTATCGCCCTGAACGTGAGGCTCAGGTATTACGCCGCATTAAAGACTTGAACCAAGGCCCGCTACCAGATGAATCGGTGGCGATTCTGTTCCGTGAAATCATGTCGGCGTGCTTGTCATTAGAAAAACCGCTGTCGATTGCTTTCTTAGGCCCAGAAGGAACATTTAGCCAAGCGGCGGCGGTGAAACACTTTGGCCATGCGGCCAATACAGTGGCTTGTGTTTCGATTGATGAGGCATTTCGGGTGGTTGAGGCGCGCAACTGTGACTATGTGGTTGCGCCGGTGGAAAACTCCACCGAGGGCGCAGTCGGACGTACCTTGGATTTGCTAGTCAGCACGCCGCTAAAAATCTGTGGCGAAGTGGTGTTGCGCATTCATCATCATTTATTGCGTAAAAACCCAGACGCCCCACTCCCGCGTAAGGTCTATTCTCACGCGCAATCGCTGGCTCAATGCCACGAGTGGCTAAACCGTTTCTTGCCCGATGTTGAGCGCGTGTCGGTGGCAAGTAATGCCGAAGCAGCACGCTTAGCCAGCGAGGATGAAACCGTTGCTGCGATTGCTGGCACGGCAGCAGCAGAACGCTACGGTTTGGTGCGGTTGCATGAAAATATCGAAGATGAACCTAATAACACCACGCGCTTTTTGGTATTGGGGCATCAGGATGCTACGCCATCAGGCCGTGATAAAACCACGTTGGTGTGCTCTGCCCAAAACCGTCCGGGGGCGGTACACAGCTTGTTAGCCCCCTTGGCCGATGCCGGTGTCAGCATGACCAAACTCGAATCTCGCCCCTCTCGCACCGGATTGTGGGAATATGTATTCTTTATGGATTTAGAAGGTCACCAAGCCGACCAGAAAATGCAAGAAGCATTAGATGCTTTGCGCCAACGGGCGGCTTTTGTGAAAGTGATTGGTTCATATCCCGTGGCGGTGATTTAAGGAACAGAACATCGTGAAAAATCTGTGCGTATTTTGTGGCTCTCAGTTCGGTAATCGCCCAGAGTATGAAGTGGCTGCCCGCTTGTTGGGGTTGGAATTAGCGGGTCGTGGCATACGCCTGATTTATGGTGGTGGCCGTGTTGGCTTGATGGGTGTGGTGGCTGATGCGGTGATGGCAGCCGGTGGCGAAGTGGTGGGAGTCATTCCCGAATTTCTGATGCAAAAAGAAATTGGCCACGTCGGACTGACTGAACTGCATGTGGTCGATTCCATGCACAGCCGCAAAGCCAAGATGGCCGAGTTGGCCGATGGTTTTGTTGCCTTGCCGGGTGGTTTTGGCACATTCGAAGAGTTTTTTGAGGTTCTAACTTGGGCCCAACTTGGTATGCACAACAAACCGGTTGGTCTGTTGGATGTGGCAGATTTTTACTTGCCGATGGTGGCGTTTTTACGCCACTCCGCTGCCCAAGGTTTTATCCGCAACGACCATTTGTCTTTGATTGTCCATGCCCGTGAACCAGAAGACCTGATTCAACGCTTAAGCGGCTATCAGGCCGTCACTGTCCCAAAATGGTTAGACCGCGCTGGAGCCTAATTTTACGTTGATTTTGGAGTGTTCATGCTGTACGCAACCCTTGCCCCCGAGTCGATCCGTGCGATCGCCCCCTATCAACCCGGAAAGCCCATCAGCGAATTAGCACGCGAGATGGATTTAGACGAAGCCTCGATTGTGAAATTGGCCTCGAATGAAAACCCGCTTGGTATGGGGTCACAAGCACAGGCCGCACTACAGGCCGCTGTCGCCGATTTGGCACGTTATCCCGATGGGAATGGCTTTGCGCTAAAACACGCCCTTGCCTCGCGTTTTAAAGTGGCACCACAGCAAATTATTCTCGGCAATGGTTCAAATGATGTGTTAGAGCTGGTGGCACGAACCTTTTTGGGCCCGGGCGATGAGGCCATCTATTCGGAATTTGCCTTTGCCGTGTATCCGCTGGTGACGCAAGTGACTGGGGCAACAGGGGTAGAAGTGGCAGCTCAGGCATGGGGACATGATTTAGCGGCGATGCGGGCGGCGATCACTGAAAAAACAAAAATTATCTTTATCGCCAATCCAAATAACCCCACTGGCACCCTTTTACCTGCCGATGAGCTGCATCAGTTTATCGCCAGTGTTCCGAAGGAAGTGCTGGTCGTATTGGATGAAGCCTACACCGAGTATCTGGCTGAGGGCGAAGGCGGCGACAGTGTGGCGTGGACTCGTGAGTTTCAAAATCTGATTGTCAGCCGCACTTTCTCGAAAGCCTATGGCCTAGCCGGTTTACGTGTCGGTTTCGCAATTAGCAATAGCGAAGTCGCAGATTTGGTAAATCGAGTGCGACAACCATTTAATGTCAATTCGCTGGCCCAAGCTGCGGCTGTCGCTGCCTTGCAAGATGAGGTTTTTTTACAAGAAAGCCGCCGTGTCAATGATGAGGGAATGCAGCAGATTACCGCTGCGTTAACCGAGATGGGACTCAGCTTTATTCCCTCTCGTGCGAATTTTGTCACCTTCCACTGCGATCATGCAGCACAAATCAATGATTATTTACTGCATCATGGGGTCATTGTGCGGCCGTTGGCTGGCTACCGGATGCCAAACAGCCTGCGTGTGAGCATTGGTCTAGCTGAAGAAAATGCCCGCTTTATCACAGTCTTGCGTGAGGCTTTGCAACACTACGCTGGCTAATTCCCGTCCTGCTCCCTAAATGGGAGCATTGCTTGTTACTGGAGGTTATTCATGACGTCTTCCGCCCTACCCATTGCCGTGGTGTTATCTGGTTCTGGTGTTTATGATGGTTCTGAACTGACCGAGGCGGTCAGCCTAATCGTAGCGCTTTCACAAGCCGGATTAGACGTTGCCTTTTTTGCCCCCAATCGCCCACAAATGCACGTCATCGATCATGCACAAGGGCAAGTGGCAGAGGAAAGCCGCAATATCCTGACTGAATCAGCACGGATTGCACGCGGTAAAATTCATGCCTTAGACGAGCTCGATGTAGCAAACTACGCTGCAATCGTGATGCCGGGTGGTTTTGGTGCCGTGAAAAACTTCACCGATTTTTTAACCGCAGGTGACAAAGCACAACTGGCTGACGATATTGGTCAAGTGTTACGTCAAGCGCTACAAAGCAAAAAGCCGGTGGTCGCACTGTGTGCGGCGCCCCTCGCTGTGGCTATCGCGGCGCGTGATGTGGGATTGAGCAATGTGCAACTGACTTTGGGGGACTGTGAATACCCTGATATGGTGAAAGCAGCTGCCAGCTGGGGTATTCCTCATGTTGTAACCGCCGTCGATCAAGCGTGTGTCGATCACAACAACGCCATTATCACTGCACCGGCGTATATGTATGGCGATGCCACCCCAGCACAGGTCTTTACCGCTGCACAACAGGCGGTACATGCTTTGGTCAAACTTTTATCGTAATCCCTACCCTGATCCCCCTCTCCGTACTCACAGTTGGGTGATTACCACCACAGGAGAGGGGGACTTTTTTTAGGAAGTCGTGTCGATGATTATCATCATGCAAAGCCAAGCGCAAGAGGCCGAGATTCAGGCGGTGGTCGAGCGTATTGAACGGGTGGGTTTAACCGCGCATGTTTCGCGCGGCACCGAGCGCACTTTAATTGGCGCTGTCGGTGATGAACGTCAACTGAGCAGCGAAGTATTTGAGCGATTGGCCGGTGTCGAAAAGGCCATGCATGTAGTGAAGCCTTATCGCTTTGTATCGCGAGAAGGTCATAGCAACGATACTGTGATTGATATTCGTGGGATTAAATTAGGCGGTGGTCTGCCAGTGCAAGTGATTGCCGGCCCTTGCTCGGTCGAAACACAAGAACAGATGGATGCCGCAGCAGAAGCGGTGGTGGCTGCCGGTTGTCGCATGATGCGCGGTGGGGCATTCAAACCCCGTACCAGTCCCTACGCCTTCCAAGGTTTGGGCATCACGGGTTTAGAATACTTTTTACATTCTGCCCGCAGTCGTCAATTACCCATCGTGACCGAACTGATGGATGTGCGGATGTTAGATACCTTCTTGGAATACGATGTGGATGTAATCCAAATTGGTGCCCGCAACATGCAAAACTTTGATTTGCTGAAAGAAGTCGGACGGGTCAACAAACCTGTGATTTTAAAACGCGGTTTATCCGGCACCATCAGTGAATGGCTAATGGCCGCCGAATATATTGCGGCAGGCGGAAATCACAATATTATTTTCTGTGAGCGCGGTATCCGTACCTTTGAAACGGCCTATCGCAACGTGTTAGACGTGACTGCCATTCCGGTGCTGAAACGTGAAACCCATTTGCCGGTGATTGTTGACCCCAGCCATGCCGGAGGTAAAGCGTGGATGGTACCCGCTTTATCGTGTGCTGCGGTAGCAGCAGGCGCCGATGGTTTGCTGATTGAAGTCCATCCTAACCCCTGCGAGGCATGGTGTGATGCTGACCAAGCGTTAACGCCAAGCCAGCTCAGTGAATTGATGCAACAACTGCGCGCTTTAGGCGCTGCATTACAGCGCCCCTTGGCCTAATTACAGTTCTAGCGTGCGTTCAAACGCCGCTGCCATCAAAGCGGCGATACGACTCAACAACTCGGTATTCATATCCGAGGTAAAACGGGTCGGGTCGTCGCTGGCCAATGCCAACATACCAAACACTTCACCACGCACCGTCCGCAGTGCCACCCGCGCAAAGGATTGCATCCGATGGGCGTCGGGGAACCACTGCAATACCGCATCGCTGGCATACGGCCCACAATAAGGCCGCTCGCCCAAGCGTTCGAGTTCAGGGATATTGGCCAGATAAATTTCACCCAAACCCTGCGCTCTGGGATGTACCAAGCGAATATCAGCACACGGGACAGCAAAGTCTAACCGTAAATGGCTATACGAGACTTGTAGCACCCGTTCTGCCGTTGTTGCACGCAATAAATCAATCGCCATCCGATGGGCACGGTCAACAATCACATCGTTTTGTTCACCATAACGCAGTAGCTCACGCATATGCGAAGCCAATTGACGATTTTTATCACGCAACAGCAACAACTGACGTTCAATCAACGGCACGCTATGGGCAGCATGCGGATGTGGCACCTGAATTTCTGCCAACATCTCGGCATAGTCATGAAAAAACTCGGGATGTGAAGCCAACCACGCAGCAATATCTGCTGCATTCATCGCCATAATATCGTCCCCTTTCACAGTGTGACCTCGCCTTGGAATACCGTTACCGCAGGCCCAGTCATCCATACTGAATGGCCATTGCCAGCCCATTCAATCCGTAAAACACCACCGCGTGTGGTGACTTCGACACTGGCATCAAGCAAGCCACGGCGAATCCCACTGACCACAGCAGCACAGGCGCCCGTCCCACAAGCCAGCGTTTCCCCTGCACCGCGCTCAAACACACGCAAGCGAATATGGCTACGATCAACGACTTGCATGAAGCCTGCGTTAACGCGCTGAGGAAAACGCGGATGATGTTCAATATGTGGCCCCCATTCTGCCACGGGTGCGGAGTCCACTTCATTCACACATAACACCGCATGAGGGTTACCCATCGACACCACCCCAACGGCGATATTGATTTGATCGAGGGCCAATAGATGTTCCACGGCATCTTGCTCGGCAATAAAAGGGATATCAGCAGGTTCAAAGCGTGGTTTGCCCATATCAACGCGCACCAAACCACCGTCCAACAACTCCGGCACAATCACCCCACGTGCGGTTTCTACCCGAATTTGTTTTTTATCTGTCAAACCCTGTTCAAAGACAAAACGGGCAAAGCAACGGGCACCATTACCACATTGTTCAACTTCGCTGCCATCGTTATTGAAAATACGATAGCGGAAATCGTTGTTTGGGTCGTGTGGCGGTTCAACCAATAGCAATTGGTCAAACCCAATGCCAAAACGGCGATCACCCAGCTGTTGCAGCTGGTCTGTCGATAAATTGACCTGTTGGCGCACCCCATCCACCACCACAAAATCATTGCCCAACCCTTGCATTTTGCTAAATCGCAGTTGCATAACAGACTTTCTAAAACCAAACATAAGAGAGCTCAGATGATAACAAAGAGTGCTGAAGCGCATGTAGATAGAGATTACAGAGCGCTTAAAGACTGATGACACATACCATCTAACACGATCTAGCTATTTCAGGTATTAAATCGCAAAAAATCGGCGATTTGTTTATCAAAAACACATTTTTGTTTTATATGCTACATGTTTTCAGCAATTGTCGTAGTCGTTTGATATTTCTATCATCCTTGTTAAGCCATCTACCCATTCATCTCTCAGAAAAATCATCAAATTATGAAAATCTTATATGCTGAAGACTCTATTTCTATCGCAAAACATGTACAAAATGTACTAGAAAGCATGGGTTACCATGTCACCCATGTGGCAAATGGCTTAGAAGCAGTGAAGGCGTATCAGGCTTCACCACCTGACTTGGTGTTAATGGATGTGGTGATGCCGGTGATGGATGGGATTGAAGCAACGCGACAGATCAAAAAAATGGGCGGGGAGAAGTGGGTACCGCTGATTATTATGACCAGTTTGACTGGTAACAATGAAATCATCGAGGGGTTTACCGCTGGTGCAGATGATTATTTAGTGAAACCGATGGATTTAAATGTCTTAGAAGCACGGATGCGTTCGATGCAGCGCATCGCCACCATTCAAGGCAGTTTGTTCGGTATTCTCGACAATATGTATGAAGGCGTATTGGCGATTGACGATGCTGGGATTGTGAAGTCGTACAACAAAGCTGCACAACAGATCTTTGGCTATACCGCCGAAGAAGTCATTGGGCAGAATGTCAAAATGTTGATGCCTTCGCCATTTCGTGATGAGCATGACGGCTACCTTGCCCGTTACAACCACGAAAAAACCCCACGCATTATCGGCACAGGCCGCAAAGTCAAAGGACAACGGCGAGATGGCTCGGTGTTTCCAATGCACCTTGCGGTCACCGAAGTTGAACGCCCGGGCAAAAATCTGTTTATTGGCGTGGTGCGAGATATTTCGATAGAAGAAGAAGCCCGCAAACGGATTGAATTTTTAGCCCATCACGACGCCCTAACCGGACTGCCAAACCGTGCCCGTCTTGGTGAGGTATTAAGCCAAGCCGTGGCGAATCCTTACACCGAAGCGGCTTTATTGTTTATTGACCTCGATGGTTTCAAACCGATTAACGACCGCTATGGCCACGAAGTGGGCGATTTTGCTTTAAAAGAAGTCGCCAGCCGCTTGCAACAGGTCATCGGCGCCAGTCATTTTGTTGGCCGCTTGGGAGGCGATGAGTTTGTGGTCTTGCTCAACAACATCACCACCGAAGAAGGCGCTTTGATGTGGGCCAATCAGATTATTGATGCCATTTCAAAACCAATGCGCTTCAACAACGACATCACCTGTCTATTAGGTGCCAGTATTGGCGTGGCCTGTATTCCTAAACATGGTCGCAGCAACACCGACATCTTGTCTCATGCTGATGCAGCCATGTATGAAGCAAAGCGCGCCGGTAAAAACCGTGCCATCATGACCAGCGGTAAAGCCGCAGAGTAAGGACACACGGGAAAACGCGCATTAACTGTCTGTTGTTGCTTGTGCAAACGGTACAACCCGCGTGTGATCGAAAGGGGTTTTGAGTTGTTTGCGCAATAGGCGATAAATGTCGGCATCGAATGTTTTAGGGTGTGATAGCAAACCCTGTTCGGCGGTGCCGAGGTAACACCATTGGTCAATCACATGATGCAGCGTTTTCCCAGACAGCGGGTCTTGTTCAACCACAGCAATCGGTTGTGGAAATGACCAGTTTTCCAGTTTCAACCGCGCCAGCGCAGTGACTAGCCGTTGGTTAAATGCGGCAGGTTGCTCACGCCCAACACAAGCACCACGACAGCGACGCACTTGAAAAGCAAAACAAGGCCCTTGCTGTTTACTGGTCACCTGTTCCACCCCCAAACGGCGCTGGCATAAACCATGTTGTTCAGCAATAGTCTGCAACACCCTTTTTGCCTCGCGTGGATGGCGAAACAAGCCATATAACGGGGTGGTGTTCTGGCTAAATACATCCTGTGTGGCCACTATTTTTGCTTGATAAAAGCCATCGCTATCGGCCACCAGTTCAATCGAGTAGCTTCCCGCTTCACCCCGCCCCATACGGTTAAGCAACGGTTGTTTTTGTTTAATCCACTGTGCCTCTAACAGCAAAGCGCCAAATTCACCCAAAGTTTCTTGCCATTCAATACGACACACCTGCTGTGCCAATTTCATTTCTTTGCTATTTCGATTAGCCGCATAAAAATGCTCTAATACTCGCGCCCGCAAGTTAATGCTCTTGCCGACATAGAGCAACGCATCACCCGCACCATAAAAGACATATACCCCCGCCTGTTCTGGTAAAGCATCCACCACGTCAGCATCGATACCCGCCGGCAATGCCGTGCGCCGTTTAAGTGCTTGAATTTCACGTTGTAGGGTGTCGGGGCTGTGTTGTTGCAGCAGAAAACGAATAAAAGCTTGTAGGCTTTCAGCATCGCCTAATGCCCGATGTCGTTCGTGCACAGGTAAAGCGTGGCGTTGGATTAAAGCATCAAGATTATGTTTCCCTTCATCGGGATACAGCCGTTGAGACAGTTTGACCGTACATAAGGTTGAGGTTTGAAAACGACGATCTAAACGACGGAATTCATTTTTTAAAAAACCATAATCAAAACGGGCATTGTGCGCCACCAACACGCGCCCCTGAAGCCGCGTATAAATTTCATCGGCAAGTTCGGCGAAAATCGGTGCTTGTGACACCATTTCATTGCGAATACCGGTGATTTCTTGCACAAAAGGAGGAATCGCTTGTTGTGGATTGACCAAGCTAGACCAACGATCTCGTTCAACGGCCCCTTGCATTTCAATAATGGCAATTTCCGTCACTCGGTCGCGCAGCAAATCACCACCAGTCGCTTCTAAATCGACAATCACATAAGGTTTATCAAATAGCATCTAATTCTTCACCGATTCTGTACCACGCTGGATAGCGTAACAGGCCAACCCATACGCCACACCCGCAGCACACGCCGCAGGCAAAAACGCACTCAACATCCCTTGCCATTCCCACATCGCCCCTGCCACCAATCCACCCAAACTGCCACCCAAGCCAAACGACACCATGATATACAGCCCCTGTGCCCGACCTTGAGCGTAAGCAGGGAAATAGCGATGAATCAGCGCCAACGCCGCTTGATGATGCAAAGCAAAGGTAAACGCATGGCCCAACTGCATCAACGCCATCAACCATCCCAACTGCGGCCACAGCGCAATACAGGTAAAACGCAATGCGGCAATCAATAAACTCACCCGCAGTAAATCAAGGCTGTCATAGCGTTGATTCAGATGTGTCACCCACCAAAATAGAGCAATTTCCGCCATCACCCCCAAATTCCACAGGCCACCAATTTGCAACGGGGAATAGCCCTGTTCAGCTAAACCGATTGAATAAAAGCTGTAATAGGGGCCATGCGCAAAGGCCATTAAAAAGAAGCAAACAAACAGCCAGATAATAGGCCGTTGGCGGAAAAAACTGGAAATAGGGCGTAAAGGGATATCGGCGGTATGCGATGTTTTCACCCACGGCGGCACCAAGACACTGACCGCCGCTAAGGCGAACAACATCGCCAAAATCACCCACGGCACCACAGATAAACCAAACCACTCAATGACCGCTGCGGCAGAGAGGCTCGCCACCACAAAACCAATCGAGCCCCACACGCGAATTTGTCCATAACGTGCGCCGACATGATGTAGGGTGATCGCCTCCATTAACGGCAAAGCCGCCGCCCAAAAGATCTGCATTACAGCCAAGCCGAGAAACATAAACCAGAAATCTTGCCGCCACAGTGCAAATAAGAATCCCAACAGGGACAGCACACTGGCCAGTTGTATCAACTGGTGGCCTTGACCCGTGCGGTCTGCTAACAGCCCCCATAACACCGGCGGCCCCAGCCGCGACAAGGGGGAAAGCGCCAGTAACACCGCCACTGACCACGAAGAAAACCCTAAACTTTTAAGATAAGGGCCGAAATAGGGCGAAATCACACCCACAATGGAAAAATAAAAAAAGTAAAACACCGCCGCAGCGGTGGCTGGCGACAATGCCACCTTACCACCCACCGGAGCGGAAACGGTCGAGTTTGCGTCGATCTTTTTTAGTCGGGCGGTTTTGTCCTAAATCGCTGCCAGCATATAAGGCTTTTAGTTCTAATTGTCGTTGCTCGCGTGCAGCGAGGCTGGCTGCCGATTCTTGATACAGCTGTTGTGCAAGCGTTGCCGAACCACGTCGTTCGGACAACGCCAGCACCGTCAAGTGATATTCCAGCTGATTCAACTTTAGGAGAATCTGGTCGCCGACTTTAAGGGTTTTGGCTGGCTTGGCACGTTCGCCATTGAGCCGGACATGACCCGCCTCAATCGCCTCTTGTGCCAGACCGCGCGTTTTATAAAAACGCGCCGCCCACAGCCATTTATCAATCCGAACCTTGCTTAATGCAGCGTCGGCGGTCATGCCTGCACCTCAAACCGCACATCAATCAGATTGTCCAACACCAAATATAAGTGATCGCCCGCCTGTAAGCGCGAGACCCCTTCGGGGGTGCCGGTGAAAATCACATCGCCTTCGGATAAACCATATAGCGTTGATAGATGGTGAACAATTTTAGCCACCGAGAACAACATCAATTCGGTGTTACCGCGCTGACGGAATTCGCCATTGACCGCGAGAGAGAAACTGAGTTGTTGCGGGTCGTTCACTCGCGTTGCTGGCACAAACTCAGACACACAGGCTGCCGAGGGAAAACCTTTGGCTTTGGTCCACGGCTGGCCTTTTTTCTTGAGTTCACTTTGCACATCACGGGCAGTAAGGTCTAAGCCAATGCCATAACCAGCGATATGAGACAAGGCGTCTTGCTCTGCGATATGCCGCCCCCCTTTGCCGATATACAACACCAGTTCACATTCATGATGCACATCTTGTGAATAGGCCGGCAGGGTGATGGGGTGGTTTTCGTCAATTAAGGCCGAGGTGGGTTTGAGGAACACCAGCGGTTCTTCTTCCACCACATTGCCCAACTCTGCCACATGGGCCGCATAGTTACGGCCAATGCAAAAGATATTGGCAACAGGAAAAGCCTGACCATCGAGCGTAATAGATGCCATGTCTCATCAATCCTTGTTATTTAGGCAAAGCTAGGCAAACGGGCCAACGCAGCGCGGATGGCTTCTTCGGGATAGACATAGTCTTCCAGTTCACCTGCAAAGTATTTATCGTAACTTGCCATATCAAAATGACCATGACCCGATAAATTGAAGAAAATCACCTTGGGTTCGCCGCTTTCTTTACAACGCAAGGCCTCATCAATCGCCGCACGAATGCCATGGCATGATTCTGGCGCAGGCACAATCCCTTCGGCACGGGCAAACGTGACACCTGCTTCAAAGGTTGCCAACTGCGGCACGGCCACTGCTTCGACCAAGCCTTCGTTGTAAAGCTGGCTAACCAAGCTTGAAGCACCGTGATAACGCAAACCACCGGCATGAATCGAAGGCGGCATAAAGTCATGGCCGAGGGTGTATTGCTTCATCAACGGGGTTAAACCGGCGCTATCACCAAAATCGTAAGCGTAATGGCCACGGGTTAAGCTTGGGCATGAAGACGGTTCGACGGCGACTAAACGGACGTTTTTGCCAGCCGCTTTATCTGCCAAGAACGGGAAAGCAACGCCACCAAAATTCGAGCCGCCACCACATGGCGCAAAGATCACATCAGGATAATCGCCGGCAAGTTCAAATTGTTTCTTCGCCTCCAGACCAATCACAGTTTGATGTAACAACACATGATTCAGCACAGACCCTAAACCATAGGTGGTGTCTTTGCGGCTGGCGGCTTCTTCCACCGCTTCGGCAATCGCCAATCCTAATGAGCCGGGGTTGTTCGGGTCGGCGGCAAGCGCATCACGACCGGCAGCGGTCAAATCGGTTGGGCTGGCTAAGACCTCGGCCCCCCATGTTTGCATCATCGAGCGGCGGAAAGGTTTTTGCTGATAGCTGACCTTCACCATATACACCCGCACATCAATGCCAAACATTTGGCCAGCGAGTGCCAACGAGGTTCCCCATTGACCGGCACCGGTTTCAGTGGTCATGCGGCGAATCCCCGCCTCGCGGTTATACCAAGCTTGTGCCACCGCCGAGTTGAGCTTATGTGAGCCAGCAGCACTGATGCCTTCATATTTGTAGTAAATCCGCGCTGGGGTACCGAGTGCCTGTTCTAAACGATGGGCACGGAATAGCGGAGAAGGCCGCCATTGTTGGTAAATCTCGCGCACTTCTTCCGGAATAGGAATCCAACGCTCGGTCGAGATTTCTTGTTCAATGATGTTATCGGGAAAAATCACCGACAAGGCATCAGGGCCAATCGGCTGGCCATCTGGCCCTAACACCGGCGCAGGGGCATTGGGCATATCGGCAACGATGTTGTACCAGTGGGTGGGGATATCCGATTCAGGCAATAAAAACTTGGTTTGTGGCATGACGAGCTTTCAATAGCGGCGGTGGCCACCGCCACCGCACAACGCAATCAATTACAGTAAAGGTTTAGGCGAAACAATCACACCGTCTTCATCGACATAGACGATCTGTCCGGGACGGAACGTCACACCTGCAAAGGTCACGACCAGCTGATGATCGCCAGCGCCCTTTTTCACCGATTTTAATGGATGGGTATTCAACGCACGCACCCCAATCGGCAAGGCGTTAATCGCCACAGAATCACGAATACACCCATAGACGATAATGCCAGCCCAGCCATTCTTCACGGCCAATTCGCCGATTTGATCGCCGACCAAGGCACAACGCAGCGAACCACCGCCATCGACCACTAACACTTTACCGTGGCCGGGTTGGGCCAAGGCTTCGCGTACCAACGAGTTGTCTTCAAACACTTTGACCGTTTGAATCTCGCCACAAAAACGCGTATGGCCCCCATACGATTGAAACATCGGGGTGGCGACTTGTAAGGTGTCGCTGTACTCGTCGCACAGATCAGTGGTTAAAAAGTCCATCTAAAGTTTCTCCTTTGTTTTTTGTTTTGACTGTCACTCTTTTAAGCGCAACGGAATAAACAGCGTGTTATCCATCCGCCGCACCAAGAGTGCAGCACTGTCACCGCTTTCATTCAATAATTTTTCTAGCGATTTGGCGTCAGCAATTTCATGCTGATTGACCGCGATAATAATATCACCATGCATTAAACCAGATTTTGCCGCCAATCCGCGCACATTTTCCACCAATACACCCCCCTTAATCGCCAGCTGTTGCCGTTGCGCTGTGCTTAATTCGGCAACCGTCAGACCTAACGAGGGGAAACTGGTTTTATTATTTTTTGGCGGTTCTTCTTTGCTTGGCGTCGGGACGGCATCAGGTTTTAACTCGGCCAACGTCACCTCGACTTCTAAAGCCTGCCCTTTACGCCACAGCCCTAGTTTCACTTTGGTACCCGGCTGCCGCCCACCAATTAACAACGGCAAATCACGCGAACTCGCCACCGCTTCGCCATCCACCGTCAACACAATATCGCCAATTTGCAAACCAGCACTTGCCGCAGGGCTATTGGGTTCAACATTGACCACCAACGCACCTTCTGCTGTTTTACGACCAAACGATTGGGCTAAATCGAGCGATAATTCTTGAATATGCACACCTAACTGACCACGGCTAACCTTACCGTTTTTCTTGAGTTGTTCAGCGACTTGCATCGCGACATCAATCGGAATGGAGAAGGAAATCCCCATAAAGCCACCGGAACGGCTGTAAATCTGTGAGTTTATCCCCACCACCTCGCCTTTGAGGTTAAACAGCGGGCCACCGGAGTTACCCGGGTTAATGGCGACATCGGTTTGAATAAACTGGACATAGGTATCATCCGGCAAATTGCGTCCCTTGGCAGAAACGATACCGGCGGTAACAGTGTTATCAAACCCAAACGGCGCGCCAATTGCCGCCACCCACTCGCCGACTTTTAATTGCGAGGCTTGGCCAATTTTCACTGCAGGCAATTGTGTGGCTTCGATTTTTAAAACGGCAACATCCGTGCGCTTATCCATCCCAATCAGTTTGGCGGAGAACTCGCGTTTGTCTGCCATCTTGACCTGAATTTGACTCGCCCCTGCCACCACATGGGCGTTGGTCATAATGAAACCATCGGTGGATAGAATAAAACCAGAGCCATACGACATCGCTTCGCGCTCGGTCGGTGCGCTGCGGCCACCGCCTTGACCGGGTGGCATAAAGCGTTTGAAAAACTCAAAGAAGGGATCGTCTTCTGGAATCGGGAAAGGGAACGGCGAGGTATTTTCCTCGTCTTGTTCTTCGCGGTTATTGGCCGTGATATTGACCACAGCCGGCCCTTCACGCTCAACTAATTGTGACAAATCAGCCACCAACATCCCGACGGGTGCCCCAGCTTGTTGGGTGGTCACCGGTGGGGTTTGGGCGGGTTGATTAAAATACTGTTGGATACGATCACAACCGGTTAAGGCCACGGCCAATGCCGTTACGATAGCGACACGCGGGAAAGATGGAGAAATAAGCATGATTGTGTCCTTATCAGCAGGGTCTATCTTCGCTAGACCAAGGCATCACTTAGTTTTTATCAGGATATTCGCATAAATCAGCAATCAAACAATGCTGACAATCGGGCTTACGTGCCTTACAAATATAGCGACCATGTAAAATCAACCAATGGTGGATATCTAGCTTAAAGCGTTCTGGTACCACTGCAAGTAAATTATCTTCCACCGCTCGAACCGTGTTACCGGGGGCTAAACCCGTCCGATTACTGACTCGAAACAAATGGGTATCGACTGCAATGGTGGGTTGGCCAAAAGCGATATTCAATACCACATTGGCTGTTTTGCGCCCAACGCCCGGTAAGGCTTCTAGGGCTGCACGTTCGGAGGGGACTTGGCCTTGGTGTTGTTCTAACAAGCGTTGGCAGGTGGCAATGATATGTTTCGCTTTATTGCGATAGAGGCCAATTTGTTGAATATAAGGTATCAAACCAGCTTCACCCAACGCCAATATCGCCTCGGGTGTCGCTGCATCAGCAAACAATTTGGCAGTCGCTTTATTGACGCTGATATCCGTCGCTTGCGCTGACAAAATCACCGCAATCAGTAATTGAAACGGATTGGCAAACGCTAATTCGGGTTTCGGATTGGGATTAGCGTGTTGGAAGCGCAGAAAAATCTGTTCACGAACACTTGGTTTCATGCCGAGACTTCTTGTGTGACAGTTTTTTGCCGCAAAGCACGTTGTCGTGCCCGTTCGTCTAAAAGGTTTTTGCCTGCAATTAACAACGCCAAGCCCAAAAACGCCCCCGGTGGTAACAAGGCCAATAAAAACTGATAGTTCCACTCTGCCGGTACCAGATGCCACACCCACGTTTTTGCCGCAGGGCCAAACAGCATATCCAACCCAGCAAATAACGTCCCTCGGCCACAGACTTCACGCAGCGCACCCAAGGCAATCAATACCCCCGTCAACCCCAAGCCCATCATCAAACCATCCCACGCGGCTTCACGGACGGGATGTTTCGAGGCAAATGCCTCTGCCCGCGCCAGCACAATGCAGTTGGTCACAATCAAAGGAATAAAAATACCCAGCACGTTGTATAAATCGTGGGCCCACGCATTCATCGACAGATCTACCACCGTCACCAATGCAGCAATGATGAGGATAAACACCGGATTGCGAATTTCATTCGGCACTAAATGCCGCACCGCTGCCACTGCGGCCCCCGACAGAGCAGTCACCAACGTCGTGGCCAGCCCTAAACCGAGGCCATTGACCACGGTTGAACTGACCGCCAACACCGGACACAGCCCTAATAATTGCGCCAAGCCAGCATTTTGTTTCCACAGCCCATTGTGGGCAATTTCACGATAGACGCTGCTCATCGATTCGCCTTTTGTTTCCATTCGTCCAACCATGCCACCGCACGGCCCACACAGCTGGTCACCGCACGGGCACTGATTGTCGCGCCTGTCATATAGTCAAACGCGCCACCATCTTTTTTGACCTTCCAATAGCCAACCGCTGCCGCAGGGCCCTGCCAGCTTTGGCCAGTGAATTGCTGAGCCCAATCACTTTTCGCCAAATCGATGTAATCACCCAAGCCGGGGGTTTCTTTATGGCTCACCACGCGCACACCCAGTAATTGACCTTGGGCATCCACACCCAATAACAAACGGATTTTGCCGCTATAGCCATTAGGCGCAACGGTTTCAAAAGCATACGCCACCACTTGCCCCTGACGACGTGCCAGATGAATGACGGCAGGCTGGTCATGTCCCAAACGTTTGGCTTCAACCGGCGACAAGGCCACCGTATCTGACAGCGGTTGGTTATCGTAATCGCTAGGCAACACTTGCTGGAGCAAAGCCAGCTTAGCAGCGTGTTCATTGGCTAATACCGTGTCGCGGGTTAGCCAATAGGTTGAGGCTAAAATGGCGCTGGCCACCACAGCAAAGGCAAGGAGAGTCAGCGCACTGCGACGGGCTTGTGTTAAAGCGGTTTTCATGATTTCGCCGCCTTGGTGGTGATTTTTTTATGTTGTTGGCCAAAAACAGGGGGACGGGTATAGCGGTCGATAAACGGCACTGCAATATTCATAATCAATACCGCAAAGGCCACACCATCAGGAAAACTGCCCCACACTCGAATCACATACAGCAAGATACCAACCCCAGCGGCAAAAATCAGTTTGCCTTTCGGTGTGGTCGAGCCTGACACCGGATCGGTCACAATAAACCACGCTGCAAACATGGTGGCCCCGCTGAACAGATGAACCACAGGTGGCGCATAGCGCAGAGGATCTATGAGATGCATCACACCCGACAGCGCAGCGACTGCCAGCAATAACGCCACCGGTGCATGCCATGTCATAATCCGTTGTTGCAATAGAAACAGCCCACCGAGCAACCACGCCACCGCCAGCCATTCAACGCCCACTCCCGCTAACACCGAAAAATGGGTGGAATCAGCTAACAGTTGAGGCACAGTTTGCCCGTTCATCAGCTGTGTTTTGAGATAATCCAAAGGCGTGGCACTGCTGATGGCATCTAACGCCATGCCAGTTGGCAATTCACGCCAGAAAACCCATTGCAGTTGTTGCAGACTATCCAGCGATAACAACGGTGCCGCCCATTGCGACATCTGCGCCGGAAACGACACAATCATCAGGGCATACGCTACCATTGCAGGGTTAAAAGGATTATTGCCCAACCCACCATATAAATGCTTGGCCACTACAATCGCAAATAGCGTTCCCACGACAACCAGCCACCACACGCCAAGCGGTGGAAATGCCAACGCAATTAACCATGCCGTCACCACAGCAGAACCATCAGCGAGATAGGGACGAACCGGCAAACCGCGCCAGCGCAAAACCAATGCTTCCGCAGCTAATGCTGTTGTGGTTGCTAAGGCGATCTGCAGCAATACCGCACAGCCAAACAGCCACACGGCCACAGCGGTGCCGGGCAGCAATGCGGCCAACACGGTGAGCATGATGCGGCTGACGCTGGTGAGTCGGAAAAAATGGGGCGAGGATGCCATCATGTTGGGTCTCCTTTCTCGGCTGCTTGTTGTGCTTTACGCGCCGCAGCACGCGCCATCGCCGCCTGAATCGCAGCTTTTTTCTCCTCGTCCATCACTGGTTTTGCCACCGGTGTTTCGACTACCGGCGCTGCTTCACCGTTTTCTTTTGCTGCCTTTCTGGCTGCGGCCCGTTCCATTGCCGCCTGAATTGCGGCTTTTTTGGCATCGTCCATCGCTGGTTTTGCCGCTGGTGTTTCGACTACCGGCGCTGCTTCACCGTTTTCTTTTGCCGCTTTTCTGGCTGCCGCCCGTTCCATTGCTGCCTGAATCGCAGCTTTTTTGGCATCGTCCATCGCTGATTTTGCCGCTGGTGTTTCGACTACCGGCGCTACTTCGCCGTTTTCTTTTGCCGCTTTTCTGGCTGCGGCCCGTTCCATTGCTGCCTGAATCGCGGCTTTTTTGGCATCGTCCATCGCTGGTTTTGCCGCTGGTGTTTCGACTACCGGCACTGCTTCGCCGTTTTCTTTTGCCGCTTTTCTGGCTGCAGCGCGTTCCATTGCCGCTTGAAT
>NZ_JBSQVP010000035.1:0-26176 GCF_055136605.1 Aquaspirillum sp.
ATAATAAATAGTTTAAAGGTTTTAAAGAATGGACCCGAGAGAAAAAGCAAAAATGCTCGCCTTCGTTCTATGGAACGAGTTCAATGCAAAGCAAGTAAATATCGCAAAAGTATTGAGCGTGTCGGAAGCAACGATCTCCCTGTGGCTCAAGGAAATGCGTCTCCGCGAGCAGATACACAATTTAACCCAGGAGTTGAACGAAGTTCGCGCAATAGCCATGGGATTGCAGTCTCAGGGACTAATTGAACAGCGAAAATCATTCGAGATTCTTCAGTAGAAGATATGTCTTGCTGGGTCAGGAGAAAAGCCGAAAAAGCTAATGGCTTATCTCAACTGCGCTTAGTAACTCCACCTTTGTGATAGCGAAAGCGTGTCGGATTAAGGCTCGCTTTTCGTATTTCCTGACACCTTCGGTGCTGTGTCATGGATTAAATCTGACACATTACAACCTGGTTGTATGATTTTCCATTTCATGAGCAAACCCCTAATTGCAGCATTGTTTGGTGTTATGGCTGATAAGTAGCTTCACCTCCGAGATAAAGCTGAAATCGAAGAAATCGCGTGTATGTAGCCAAAGGACAATTTGGTGGCAGTAAACAAACAAGTTTTCCAATGGAGTAGTCTTGTGTTTGCTCAAGAAAAGTTTTTTATTCAAAATTTAAATGAGTCTCGACCCCTTCTAAAATGGGCAGGTGGTAAAACCCAGCTTTTGGGGGAAATCATTCCAAAAATGCCAATAAATTATGGTCGTTACATTGAACCATTCTTTGGTGGCGGTGCACTGTTTTTTGCTGTGAAACCAGCTGGTGGTGTAATTGCTGACAGTAATCCCGAGCTGATCAACTTATACCGCACAGTAGCAAGTGATGTTGAGGGTGTATTGGGAAAACTTCGACATTATCAGAACACTGAGGAGATGTTTTATGCTGTTCGTGCCCAAGACTGGACAATGCTTTCAAGGGTTGAAGCGGCAGCTCGGACCATTTTCTTGAATCGAACATGCTTCAATGGACTGTATCGAGTCAATAAGAAGGGCCAATTCAATGTTCCTTTTGGGCGCTACAAAAATCCAAAGGTGATTGATGAAAATGGGCTAATGGCCGCCTCTTATCTGTTACAGAATACAACAATTATCTGTGGTGATTATAAGGATGTACTACGAGAACAAGCTCAACCTGGTGATTTCATATTTCTTGATCCTCCATATCTTCCTGTATCGGAATATGCCGACTTCAAGCGCTACACAAAGGAACAATTTTACGAAGAGGATCATATAGAACTTGCTTCCGAGGTTAAGCGCCTACATGAGTTGGGTTGTCATGTTATTCTTACCAATTCGAATCATCCTTTGGTGCATGAACAATACAAGGTTTTCTCCATTGATGTGATACAAACTAAACGGAGTATCTCCTGCAATGGTAAAAAACGATCTGGAGAGGACGTCATTGTAAAAGTGCCACCAAAACCACGTTTTAATATTCGTTTAGCCCCTACCCCATTATCTGAGCAAACATTGTTATATCCACCTACTCGTTACATGGGTTCTAAGAACAAACTTTTGTCAGAAATTTGGGCTGTAGCATCTCAATTTGAGTTTGAAACAGCGATAGATCTATTCTCTGGTTCTGGTATTGTAGGATATATGCTGAAAGCGCATGGCAAAGCCGTTATTAGTAACGACTATATGCACATGTCACACCTTTTCGCTAAGGCAATGATTGAAAACAATCACATAACGCTAGGTATAGACGAAGCATTGTCACTACTTGAGCCTAAAAAAATTGTAGATAGGTTTGTGGAGAATAAGTTTCAGGGATTGTACTTCTCTGACGAAGATAATCGCTTGATCGATATTCTGCGGGCCAATATCAAGGGAATTAGAAATCCATATAAGCGAGCTATTGCAATGTCGTCATTAGTACGGACCTGCATAAAAAAGAGACCACGAGGGATATTTACCTATGTTGGTCACCGCTATGATGATGGACGTAAAGATCTTCTTATGTCGTTCCGAGATCAATTCTTGGAGGCAGTGAACGTGATTAACTCCGCGGTATTTGATAACGGTAAAAATAATAAAGCTAGGAATGGGGATGCTATGACTTTACAGCGAAGGGAATCAGGGTTGGTTTATATTGATCCGCCTTATTATTCCCCTTTATCAGACAATGAATATGTACGCCGCTATCACTTTGTCGAAGGTTTAGCGCGTGATTGGCAAGGTGTTGAGATTCAAGAACACACTATTACCAAGAAGTTCAAGTCTTACCCAACACCGTTTTCTTCCAGAAAGGGAGCTGCTGAGGCATTTGATTTACTATTTAAACGATTTAGAGATAGCGTGCTTGTTGTTTCTTACTCATCAAATAGTCAACCAACACTGGATGAAATGGTAAACCTTATGAGTGTTTACAAAAATCATGTTGAAGTTGTTCCAATTGATTATCGCTACTCTTTTGGAAATCAATCTGGCAGAGTTAAAGATAATAATCTTGTTCAAGAATATTTATTTGTGGGGTATTGAATTATGGATTCATTCGAAACTAACGACTTTCTCCAGGCAAATGACCCTAAAAAAGTAATAGAAGTCGTCCATGCTGTAAATCAGAACTACTACACAGATCATGCTATTGAGCAATATATCGGTACTAATTCAGATGGCCGACAAGGTCGTTACTATAGATTAGCAGCACAAAAACTAGGACTGGTCTCAACCAGCAATAACTATACCATTTTGACTGATAGTGGTAGATATTTCGTTGGACTTCAAACACATGATCAAATAAATTATATTAGAACTGCCATTCTATGTTTACCAATATTTCGTGAAGCTATCAATCTTATTCAAAGCAAAGAAACAAATCTTGAAGATTTAAAATCATGGTTTAAAGAAAAGTACCCAGGAGAACAAACTACTGCACATCGAAGATTTTCAACCTTTATTAATTATCTTGTTTTTTGTGGAATTTATTTGTAATGAAACCTTGGCATTTAGGAAATACCACGGTCCGAAGCCCCTTCCGTTTACGGGAAGGGCTTGTTGCCTTGGCCTCTTCGCCACTTCAAGGAAACCTGCGTGGAAAAGAGCAAGAAATTGCTTTTCGACGTCTACTTGGTGAACATGGCATAGTTGAGCTAGGCGATGATGATACTTATAGCGTTGGCCGTAAATGGCGATCAGCATTAAACAAGCTAGGGTTTCTATATCCAGAAGTACCATCTGCTTCTGGTCTATCCCAGATTGAGATCGGCCAATTGGATACCATCACTCCAAATGGTTGGCGTCTAATTCGCGCTGACACTGTTCCCGCGATGCAGGAATGTTTCCTGCGCGCGCTTGCAGCTCATTACATACCATCGGCTCTTGAGAAAAATTTCGACTTCTCTGTTTTCTCACCACTCAGACATACACTGTCAGTCATGCTCGAACTTGAACGTCAAACGGGAGATAGCAGACTGAATTTCATTGAGATGGGACTTGTCGTACAGCTTACCAATGGCCATGATGATTTAGGTGAGATTGTCAGTCGTGTCCTCAATTTGCGAGAACGTCGAGCAGCATCAGCCGATAAAAGAAAGTTTGACCGGCAGGCACGCGATGAAGCGGCAAAATTACATGGTTATGCAGCAAGCACATTCAATGATTATGCAGATACTAATTTACGTTATCTTAAGGCAACAGGCCTTGTACAAAACAAGGGAAGAGGGCTTTCGCTAGTACCAGAGAAGCACTTGTTCATAGAACGGCTAACAGAGGAAACGACGGTCCCAGAATCTGATCAGGCATATTTTATTATGTTGTGTAATGGTGCCACTTTACCAACTGATAACCAAAACTCAGCACTTGCCGTACTAAATGATCTATTAGAGCAACTGAGATCCAGGAATATTCCTTTCGAAATTGGCAGCAAACCGACCAGTAATCCAGCTGATATTGAAATCATTCGACACCAGATTGAGGCTCTTCTAGCTGAGGCTCGAGAAGAAGCATATGCAGCTCAACAAGCAGATGAATGGGAAGAAATTTCTGCTTACATGGAGCTTATAATTACTCGTCGTAATAGAAAATCTTTGCCGAGTGGTGAAGATATTGAAGTTCCAAAATTAGAAGCCCCCGCATATTTCGAGTGGGTACTGTGGAGGGCCTTCTTAGCAATTAATAATCTGGTTAACAAACCATACGAGGCTCGTCGATTCAAGATCGATCAGGATTTCCTCCCTGTAGGCACAGCACCAGGAAATGGTCCTGATCTAATTTTTGAGTTTGATGATTTCGTGCTGGCAGTAGAGGTCACGTTAACAACTAACTCACGTCAGGAAGCTGCAGAGGGAGAACCCGTAAGACGCCATGTGGCTGATCTTGTAGATTTTTACCAAAAGGAGTGTCAGAAACAGGTCTATGGTTTGTTTATCGCTAATAAAATTGATTCTAATACTGCCGAAACTTTCCGTATTGGTATCTGGTATACCAATACCGATGAAAAAATGCGTTTAGATATTATTCCGATTACCTTGACACAATTCAAAAACATATTTGAGGCACTTTTCACTTCGGGAAAAGTGGATGTTGCTCTGATTCGAGAGTTACTTGAGCAATGTAGTAATCTGCGACCAATATATGAGGCACCAGCGTGGAAACGAGAGATTGATAACGTTTTCCAGAAAACAGCAGGGCGGCTCTTACAGTGAAAAGAATGAGCGCAAAATTCTGGTAAGAGAATAAAAAATGCTGGTTTTTTATCCAGCTGGTAGCGTGGGCACTGTTTTTGTGCCCACTGTGTGCTTGAAGAATATGGGCTTGTGGTGCGTCGCCCCTTTGGGGTGACGGCACCGTACGAATGGTGCTAGACGGTTTGCATTTGTAACCCAAAATAATGTAGCAGTCGGTCATGTTGGGTTGCCAAACAACCGGCAAACCAACCTACGCCAGCTACCCTTAACCCACGCCGCCAGAGAATCCCTCGGTGCAATCTGCTAAAATCATCGCCTTTTCAGTTTGTTAGGCGATGCCCTATGTCTGTTTCCGTTGCGGTTGAGCTCACTGACGCCGAGAAAAAAGCACGTTATCAAGGGACAGCCACCTTCGGGAAAATGATGATGACCAAAAGACAAAACCCCGCTTGTTGGCGGGGTTTTTCGTACTATCGTATGTCCTCGGGGGGAGGCTTGCGCCCGCTAGTCCCGTGGCTAGTGATTGCAATATAAGGCGTTCGAGTGCCTATGTCAAACCATCAGAATTTGTGGTGCGTCGCCCCTTTGGGGTGACGGCACCGTACGAATGGTGCTAAACGCTTTGTATCTACCTTGCGATTGTCCACAATGTGAGATACCTTGTATCTCAATCAGTCGCAATAGGAGGTCATCATGGCTGCTAACACCACTATGGTTCATGTCCGCGTGGACGAGAAAATCAAGGCGCAGGCTGCAGAAACGCTGGCCTCGATGGGTCTGACCCTCTCCGATGCAATCCGTGTCTTTCTGACCCGTGTTGTTGCCGACAAGGAATTGCCCTTCGTGCTCAAGGCACCAAACGCCACCAGCTCTGTCGCCATCGCCGAGGCCAACGAAATTATCAAGAGCCGTCGCGCTCGCTTTGCAACTGCTGATGCTCTGCTGAATGACCTCGAAGCATCGTAGTAACCCAAAATAATGTAGCAGTCGGTTATGTTGGGTTACCAAACAACCGGCAAACCAACCTACGTCAGCTATCCTCAACCCACGCCGCCAGAGAATCCCTCGGTGCAATCTGCTAAAATCATCGCCTTTTCAGTTTGTTAGGCGATGTCCTATGTCTGTTTCTGTTGCGGTTGAGCTCACCGAAGCCGAGAAAAAAGCACGTTATCAAGCCAATAAATTAACCAAACGTCTGCGTCATCACGTTGGCGATGCGATCAACGATTTCCAAATGATCGAACCCGGCGACAAGGTGATGGTGTGCCTGTCGGGTGGTAAAGATAGCTATGCCTTATTAGATATTTTACTTGGCTTGCAAAAATCGGCCCCAATCGACTTTTCCTTGGTGGCGGTGAATCTTGACCAAAAACAACCTGGTTTCCCCGCCGATGTATTGCCAACCTATTTGGCACAATTAGGTATTGAATATCGCATTATCGAAGAAGATACCTATAGCATCGTCAAAAAATTGGTGCCTGAAGGAAAAACCACGTGTTCTCTGTGCTCGCGCTTACGGCGTGGCATCTTATATCGCGTGGCGGATGAACTGGGGGCAACCAAAATTGCCCTCGGTCATCACCGCGAGGACATTTTAGAAACCCTGTTTCTCAATATGTTCTACGGCGGAAAACTAAAAGCCATGCCGCCTAAGCTCATCAGCGATGATGGCAAACATATTGTGATTCGTCCTTTGGCCTATTGCCGTGAAAAAGACCTTGTTCGCTATGCCGAACAGCGACAATTTCCCATCATTCCTTGCAATCTCTGTGGCTCACAGCCCAATTTGCAACGGCAAGTGGTGAAAGAAATGTTGGCCGATTGGGATAAGCGTTTCCCCGGGCGGATTGAAACCATGTTCCGCAGTTTGCAAAATGTGGTGCCATCTCACCTTGCCGACACAGGCTTGTTTAACTTCCATGATTTACAGCGGACAGGCATGCCGATGGCTGACGGTGATACCGCGTTTGATCGTCAAACTTTCCACGATCCATTGCCACCGCAAGAAGACGATGACGAAACCGCCGTCCCATCACCACGGCGAGTATTCAGTATTTTAGATTCCCGTCCAAAAGGGGATGGCTGTGCATCATAAGCCTGTACCGACGGCAAGACGGCGACAGCGTGCTGGGGTGCCGGTTGAGGTATGCGAAAGTGGTGAAGGGCGGGCGTTGTTGTTGGGCACGGATACGGTACAAAGCCTGATGAATGTCGGGCATCCTGCCGAATTGGTGTTGTCCTACACACGGGCGATGATGGGTGGATTGCTGTTTTATCGCCAACCGAAACGGATTCTTCATATCGGTTTGGGTGGCGGTTCTTTGCTGCGGTTTTGCTATGAACATCTGCCGGAGAGCGTGCACACGGTGGTTGAACTGCACGCTGAAGTGGTGGCGGCGGCGCGACAGTGGTTTGAGTTACCGGAAGAGGGCGAACGGCTCACCATTCACGTCATGGATGGCGTGGCTTTTATGGCGCAGTGTGAACAGCAGTTTGATCTGATTTTGGTGGATGCTTTTGATGGCGTGGAAATTGTCGCGGACACGGTGCGAGAGCCGTTTTTGCACGATTGCCGCCAAGCCTTGTCGGCTGAGGGGGTGTTGTCGCTGAATTTTTGGCGTAAAGATCCGTTTTTCGAGCGGCGTTTTCAGACGGTAACGCGAGTGTTTGAGGGATGGGCATTTCAACTACCGGCGACAACGCACGGCAATGTGGCCATTCTTGCCATGCGTCCACCGATACCCAGCGTACTGCGCCTAGATCGCTTGGCGACCGAGGCGAATACACTGACAGCGCAATGCAATATCGAGTTTGATGCGTTTGTCTCGCGTTTGAAAGCAGA
The DNA here is from genome assembly GCF_055136605.1 of Aquaspirillum sp. Taxonomy (NCBI): domain Bacteria; kingdom Pseudomonadati; phylum Pseudomonadota; class Betaproteobacteria; order Neisseriales; family Aquaspirillaceae; genus Aquaspirillum; species Aquaspirillum sp. The sequence goes on from NZ_JBSQVP010000035.1 coordinate 7,514, forward strand.
AAATCCACATACGGCACAACGTCTATTGCCCAGACAATAGCGCATTGGGTGGGCACATAAGCCGTGCCCACCTATCAGAGGGTCGAGAGTCTCAAAGATAGGCCAAACCGCTGTTAGCCAAGCCCACCAAATCAACCGTATTGGCATTGGCTTGTAATGTCGCTGCTGCCGCTAACAAATCGCCTTGTGTGGTTTCGCCACGGTCGAGCATACCCTGATAGAGCGCTTGGGTTGTTGCATCGGGTAAACTGCCGGTGACATTTCGGTAGACCGCTTTGACAAACGACGCATTGTCGCTGCCACCCGCGAGGGATTGGAACAATGGGGTTTGCACTGCCAATGCCGCTACACTCTGCATCGATTTCCCTTGATCGAATAAATCCAATCCAGTGCTCACAATATTTGCTTGCAAAGCATTAAGGCCAAAAGCAGCGTTAATCAGCAAGGCCGTTTTCCCTGCATTGCCATTCAAGTCATAAGCAAATTTGCCATCAGTAAACTCCAGCCGCGATGCCTTTGTCACTGTTTCAGGGCTATAGCTGCCGCCTAGCTTCGTAACGCTGATTGTATTGTTCGAGGTTAACTTCACGCCGTAATCTGTGCGGGCCCCGCTATATTGTGCAATTGCGATGCCGTAGGGATTGCCTTTTAAGGTATGGCTGGTTAGCGTGGGATTGGCTGCTGCTTCGTAGCGTTCTGCACCGTAAATCGAAATCAGATAGGGATAAGGAAAGTCTTGATAGGGCGTGCCGCTGATGGTGACGTTGGCGACTTTGGCTTTTTCGATTTTATCAATGACATCTAGGCCATCAATGACTTTACCAAAGACGGCATAACCTGGCTGGGTGCTGCTTTGATAATTGAGATTGGTGTTGTCGACCGTATTCACAAAAAATTGCGAAGTGGCTGAGTTGGGATCGTTGGTGCGGGCCATGGCCACTGTGCCACGCAGATGGCTAAGGCCAGTGTTGCTTTCCAGTTCAATCGCAGCATCGGTGGTTTTAAATTGTAGTTTTTGATTCATCCCCCCGCCTTGCACCACAAATTGATTGATCACTCGATGAAAGATGGTGCCCGTGTAAAAGTCTTTGTCGACATAACTAAGGAAGTTGTTGACCGTTTTTGGGGCTTGTTCTGGGTACAGCTCCATGATGAATGGGCCGTAACTGGTATTGATTTGAACTTGTGGTTTTGTGCTCATAGCAAAATCAGATGGTTAGCGTACAGAAGGCAGCATGGTAACACCTGCTAATCCACATTGATAAATCGCTTCGGCGAGGGCGGCGATGGCTTTTTGGCGAGGGTATTGCCGGCGGTAGGCCAATACCACGCGCCGAGTCGGAGCGGGTGGGGTAAACGGGATAAGCGATAGCATGGCCTCATCGCCATTTTGTACCGACGTCAGCGGCAAAACTGTAATCCCCAATCCTCCGGCCACCATGTGGCGAACAGTGGTCAAAGAGCTACCTTGTAACCCATGTTGCCAACTTTCTAATCCGGGCGTGTGGGGCAGCGAGGGTTCGCTGTGGCGATCACATAAGGCCAAAACTTGATCACGGAAACAGTTGCCGTGTGCTAACAGCAAAATGCTTTCTTGTGCCAGCTCTTGCGGTGCAATCTGGGTGCGTTGTGCCCACGGGTGTTGCCGTGGGGTGGCGACAATAAAAGGCTCATCGTACAGTGGTAGGGTGGCCAAACCCGATTCTTCAAACGGTTCCGCCACAATCGCTGCATCAATTTCACCCAGCTTGAGCATCTCTGTCAGACGCGAGGTGTAATTCTCTTCCAGATACAGCGGCATTTCTGGCGTGGTCTGTTGTAATGCTGGAATCAATCTGGGTAAGAGATAGGGGCTGATGGTGAAAATAATGCCTAAGCGCAGCGGCCCTGCCAGCTGATTTTGTTGGCTGCTGGCAAGTAAGCGTAGGCGTTCAACCTGTTCTAACACCAGCTGCGCTTGTTGAATAATGGGCTCACCTTGCGGCGTGATGGTGATTTCTGTGCCACGCTCAAATAGCGAAATGCCGAGTTCTTCTTCAAATTTTTTAACGGCAATAGACAGAGTGGGCTGACTGACAAAACAACGTGTAGCAGCACGGCCAAAATGGCGTTCACGGGCGACTGCAACGATATAGCGCAGCTCGGTTAGGGTCATGATTTATTTTTCTGGCAAGATGATATTGACCTCGAGCACTTCAAATTTGTTTTGCCGCTCGAATTGAACTTTGATGTCTTCTTGCGAGATGCGGATATATTTAGAGATCACCTGCATCAATTCAGCTTGTAAAGCGGGGAGATAGTCGGGGGCAGCTTCATTATTATCGCCACGTTCGTGTGCCAAGATAATTTGTAAGCGTTCACGTGCCACGGCGGCGCTGCCCACGCTGCGTGGCGGTGGGCTTGGTTCGGTACGACCAAAGATTTTTTCAATCAGGGACATAGTTGTCTTAGCCTCCAAACAGGCGCTTGAGTAGGCCAACCTTTTGCACATCTAAGAATCGGTGAGGACGGTCTTCACCTAAGAAACGGGCGACGACGTCTTTATAGGCATCAGAAGCATCTGCACCATTGACATGGATCACCGGTGTCCCCGAGTTAGAGGCTTGTAATACGGCTTGAGATTCTGGAACCACACCAATGAACGGAATGCGCAGAATTTCTTTCACATCATTCACCGATAGCATCTCGCCCTTTTCTACCCGTTCTGGTGAGTAGCGGGTAACCAGTAGATGTTCTCGAATCGGTTCGAGATTTTCGATTGCACGACGTGACTTGGAAGCGAGCAGGCCGAGGATACGGTCAGAATCACGCACAGAGGCGACTTCTGGGTTGGTCACCACAATCGCCTCATCGGCAAAATACAGTGCAGTCAGCGCGCCTTTTTCAATGCCTGCTGGCGAATCACAAACAATGTATTCAAAGTCTTTTGCTAATTCATTGATGACCCGTTCAACCCCTTCGAGGGTTAACGCATCTTTGTCCCGTGTTTGAGAGGCGGGCAAGATGTAAAGATTGTCGCAATGCTTATCTTTAATCAGTGATTGGTTTAAAGAAGATTCATTGTTAATGACGTTGATGATGTCGTAAACGACACGCCGTTCACAGCCCATAATCAAGTCAAGGTTCCGCAAACCGACATCAAAGTCGATGACGACGGTTTTGTGGCCACGTAAAGCCAAACCGGCAGCAAAGCTGGCGCTGGTGGTGGTTTTTCCCACGCCACCTTTACCAGAGGTAATCACAATGATTCTTGCCACAGTACTATCCTTATCAAACTGGTGTGGTTCAGGTTAATGGTGCAATTACCAAACGCTCGGCATCCAGATACACCTGAACGCTGTGCCCCTTGAGACTGACCGGGGGCTCGGTATCGAAAGTACGGTAGAAGCCAGCAATCGAAATCAGTTCTGGCTCAAAGCGATGCACAAAAATCCGTGCTGACATATCGCCATGTGCCCCTGCGAGTGCTCGACCTCGTAGCGGTGCGTAAATATGGATGTTGCCATCTGCAATCACTTCGGCACCACCGCTGATGGTTGCTAAAACAATAAGGTCACCACCTTTAGCATAGATTTGTTGGCCAGTTCGCACTGGCTTATCAATGATTAAAGTTTTGTGCCGTGTAGGTAAAGCGGGTTTATCCACTATTGTTTCAGCAGCGGCTATCGGATGCTGTTCGATAACGGTTGCTGGCTGCTCTGTGGAAGCAGAAACTTCCTCTTCAGTTGCGGCAACGACAGCCGCAGTTTCCCCCGTGATTGCTGGGATGTCCGCCTCTGGCGCAGGCGCAGCGATGGCATCGGGAATGGCTTCTGCCGTCGCTGCTAATAAGCGAGTGCTTTCAATCACCGGTGGCATCCACCCTAAACCTGCTGCCGCCGCAATATCTGCGAGGCTTGGATCAGGATGGCGGATGCTAATCGCTTGTAAGCCAAAGCGTGCGGTCAATTCACGCAAGGCTAATAGTTCATCCACACTGGTGTTGACCTCAAGGGTGGCCAAATCAAGCAGTGTGGGTTCGTGGAGAAGTTGACCCGCACGTTTTGCCAGACGAACGGAGAAGGCCTGTTCTAGCCGGGCAAGGTCTAGCGTGTAGAGATGCAGCGCAAGTGCATCAATACTGGCAGACTTGATGTCAAACGGGGATTTATAAGGTGACATGGTCGCATGAACTGCGATTGAATTAAACAATAGTCGCAGTTTACTCATTATTGCGCGCTCTCTTCAACACGATTTGCGTTTGTATTCAAACGAAGATTTGCAAAAAGAAAAATATCGTGACAATTTAAAGACTTGCCACTTTTGTGCAACGCAATAAAAACTTGACCAAATCTGTTTTAACGTTTATTCTTGAACCATGTTGCAGTGCAGCATAGAGTGAAGCTGTCAAACAAAGGCAGTCTTTCCTCTCTTAATAGAGCTGCCTGAGCTGCGATCTTTTATTCAGGCCTTTTTTTCAAGACACAAAGGAAGACATCATGTTGAACACTAACTCTCTCGCAAATGCACACGAACAACTGGCTAGCCTCGGTCAAGCGAATGTAGAGAAGGCAATGCGCCTGTCGAACATCGTTCTGTCCACCGCTGAGCGTTTTGCTTCGCTGAACATGGAATTGGGCAAAAAAATCCTCGACCAAAACGTTGAGACGGTTAAAGCGCTGACCGAAGCCAAAGACCCGAAAAAACTGGCAGAAATCTCCACCAGCTTGGCTCAGCCTGCTGTGGATAACTCGCTGAACGCCGCACGTAGCCTGTACGACGCTGCTGTGTTGACTCAAAACGAAGTGCAATCTTTTGTTGAAGAACAACTGTTGGAATTCAACAAACAACTGTGCGCCAATTTGGACAAAATCGCTAAAACCAATCCAGCCGGTGAGCCAGCCATCAACGCCATCAAAAACGTGTTGACCTCGGCAACTGCTGCTTACGACAGCGTGGCAAAAACTGCGAAAAAAGTGAGCACCGAATTGGCTGAAGCGGGTGTTGCTGCTGCTGCAAATTCCGCTAAAGCGGCTGGCGAAGTGGTGTCGCAAGCCACTAAACAGGCTGCCCCTGCTGCTAAGAAATAATCGCTGACTTGCCACTGGCGAGTGAAAGATCATAAAAAAGCGCCCCCGTTATGGGTGGCGCTTTTTTGTCGTATAAAAGAGACAGTATTTAAGAAAGCGTTCGGCGGGGTTGGCTGTGACGGGTGGCTTTGGCGTAATAAATGGCGGTAACAAAAAACACTGTACACCACACAATTTCTCCCCAAGCCATTAAACGCGAAGTCGGATCGATATCTGACCAAGCACGCATCACGCCCTCACCAAAGAAGAACAGGATAAACATGCTCGCCCATTGGTAGGTGTAGCGTTTACCGGCTAATACACCTCGCAGAGGCAGTAATAAAATCACTGCTTTCAATGCTAACAACGAGCCTCCCGGGCGCAGTGGAGCAAGCCAAAGCTCCCATGCCAGCGTCCACAGAATTAAACCAATCAGGCTTGTTGCTGCTAGCCATAGCAAGTGTCGTTCTGACATCGCTTACCTTTCCTCGTGCTCAGTCGCGGTGGCGGGCTTGCCTAACCAACCGGCCATCACAATCCCAAATTCGTATAACAACCACAGGGGTACGGCGAGCATGATTTGTGACAACACATCCGGTGGTGTCACGATAGCGGCAATCACAAATGCACCGACAATCACATAGGGCCGTGCTTGTTTGAGCTGTTCGAGGCTGACAATGCCGAGCTTGCTCAACACAATCACCACCACTGGCACTTCAAAAGTCACACCAAAAGCGAAGAACATGCCGAGCACAAACGAAAGATATTTATCAATATCCGTCATCATCGAGACTCCATCGGGAGTCACCGAGCTCATAAAGCCAAACACCACTGGAAAAACCAGAAAATAAGCGAAGGCCATGCCGACGAGAAACAACACAAATGAGGATACGATTAACGGCAAAGCCAATCGTTTTTCGTGTTGATACAAGCCGGGTGCAACAAAAGCCCAAGCTTGATACAAGCTATGCGGTAGCGAAACCAAGAACGCCACCATCATGGTGACCTTCATCGGAACGAAGAATGGCGTGGTGACATCGGTTGCAATCATCTGGGCCCCTGCGGGTAGAACTTCCATCATCGGCAATGCCAATAACCGATAAATATCACCAGCCCAGTGAAATAAACCAAGAAAAACCAAAATGATGCCCAGCAGCGCACGAATCAGACGGGTACGCAATTCGATGAGGTGGGCGATCAGAGGCTGTTGCGAGGGATCGCTCATTTTTTACTGTCAGAAGAAACCGAAGGAGTAGAGGGGTCGGTGTGATTAGGAGATGGGTTGGTGCGTAGGCTATCGCGGACGTCTTGCAACGGCTGGCTAATATCATCGCTGTGTTTCCGCACGCTGTCTTCAAACTGTCGTGCGGCATCGGTCACATCGGCTTGTAGCTGCTTTAGCTCGCTGACATTGACCTCGCGTTGAATATCGGTTTTTACCGAATGCACAAAGCGTTGTGCCCGACCAATTAACGCCCCCACTGTCCGTGCAACCTTGGGCAGTCGCTCGGGGCCAATGACCACCAAAGCGACAATCCCAATCACAATCAATTCGCCGAAGCTGATCTCAAACACGATAAGGCTTACTTTTTATCTTGAGTCGGTTCGACATCAATCACGCGGCCACCTTCTTTGTTGGCTGTGGTGTTTGCCGTAGGGGTATCGGTTGCTGCTTTGTTCTCCTCTGAGTTCATTCCCTCTTTGAAGCCTTTGACTGCGCCGCCTAGGTCTTGGCCGATATTACGCAATTTTTTGGTACCAAAAATCAGCACCACTACCAGCAACACCACCAGCCAGTGCCAAATGCTAAAAGAACCCATGAGTGACTACCTTTTCAAAACTTAGCCAGGATGGCCAAAAACGTGAATGTGTAAATGGAAGACTTCCTGTCCACCACCGCGTCCGGTGTTGATGGCTGTCTTAAAGCCATTTTTCAAGCCCTGTTCAGCCGCCAAACGTGGCGCAAGGCCTAATAGTTTACCCAATAGCGCTTCATCGTCTGCCGTGGCATGGGCCAAAGAGTCGATGTGCTGTTTTGGGATAATTAAAAAATGCACAGGGGCAATCGGGTTGATGTCGTGAAAGGCCAGCACGTCCTCATCTTCATACACGATTTTAGATGGGATCGTGCCTGCCGCGATCTTACAGAACAGGCAAGCACTCATCACATTTCCTTCTTGATTATTGCTGACGTGATGCTTTTTCGTCGTGACCAGAAATCCCCTCACGGCGATGCAATTCGTCTAACACATGCTCAGGGCGCAGCCCGTGGTGAGTTAACAGAACCATGGTGTGGAACCACAAATCGGCCACTTCGCGCACCAAATGCAAGCGATCACCGTCTTTCGAAGCCATCAGCGTTTCTGCCGCTTCTTCTGCCACTTTTTTCAAGATGGTGTCTTGCCCTTGATGCAACAGACTCGACACATAAGACGAGGCCGGATCAGCACCCTTGCGGGTTTCTAAGGTGTCGGCGATGTGATACAGCACTTCAGCGTGAATCATGCTAACTCTCCAATTTCTAAGGGACAAAACAATAACAGACAAGTTCAGTCGGCATCACGCTTGAGCTTACACGCTTGAGGTGAAAACGGCGTGAAAAGACGTATTAGTGGCCGTGACCGTGGGCATAAATTTGGCTGGGGTCTTTTTTCACCTCGTCGGTGATTTCCCATGCGCCATTGCGCAATACACGGAAGAAACAACTTTCACGCCCAGTATGACAGGCAATGCCACCTTCTTGATCGATTGAATAAATGATCACATCACCATCGCAATCTAAGCGAATCTCGCGCACGTGTTGGAAATGGCCGGATTCTTCGCCTTTGTGCCACAGTTTTTGCCGGCTGCGCGTCCAATAGTGGGCGGTACCTTTTTCTGCTGTTAATGCCACGGCTTCGCGGTTGGCATAGGCAAACATCAAAATGCGTTGGCTGTTGGCATCTTGGGCGATGACTGGGACCAAACCTTGGTTATCCCAGCGGATTTCCTCTAACCATGTGCTCATAAGCGAACCTCGATACCGGCTTGTTGCATGGCGCGTTTGGCTTCTTCCACTGTGTGTTCACCGAAGTGGAAAATACTGGCAGCTAATACTGCATCCGCATGACCATGTAGCACGCCATCAACCAAATGTTGCACATTACCCACGCCACCGGAGGCAATCACTGGAATATCGACTGCATCACTGACCGCACGGGTTAATGGCAGGTTAAAACCAATTTTGGTGCCGTCCCGATCCATACTGGTCAATAAAATCTCACCCGCACCAAGCGCCTGCATTTTCTGTGCCCACGCCACCGCATCCAGTCCGGTTGCTTTACGACCACCGTGGGTGAACACTTCCCAGCGGTCGTTGGCTGGTGAAACGGCTTTGGCATCAATTGCCACCACAATTGCTTGTGAGCCAAAACGGTCGGCGGCATCTTTGACCAACTGAGGGTTGAGCACAGCAGAGGTATTGATACTGACTTTATCGGCACCCGCGTTGAGCAAGCGGCGGACATCAGCCACTTCACGCACGCCACCACCGACGGTAAGGGGAATAAAAACCTGCGAAGCAACGGCTTCAATAATATGCAAGATAATATCGCGGGCATCGCTAGAAGCCGTGATATCAAGGAACGTCAGTTCATCTGCGCCCTGCTCATCGTAACGACGGGCAATTTCCACCGGATCACCGGCATCACGCAGGCCTAAGAAATTCACACCTTTGACCACACGACCAGCAGTTACGTCAAGGCAGGGGATGATGCGTTTAGCAAGCATGGCGATTTCTTTAACGGGGCAACGCTTGGACGTTGCCCACATGAACAAAATTAAGCGTCAGACAATTCGTCAGCGAGGGTTTGGGCAGCTTGGAAATCGACAGTGCCTTCATAAATAGCACGACCTGTAATGGCCCCTTCGATGCCTTCGCTTTCGACCGCACACAAGGCTTTGACATCGTCGAGGTTGGTCAGGCCACCAGAGGCAATCACCGGAATCGTCAAGGCTTGTGCCAGTTTGACCGTGGCTTCGATATTGACGCCAGACAACATACCATCGCGGCCAATGTCGGTATAAATCACGGACACCACACCATAATCTTGGAAGCGGCGTGCCATGTCGATCACATTATGTTGGGTCACTTTTGCCCAACCATCTGTGGCAACCATGCCATCTTTGGCATCCAAACCAACAATCACTTGGCCGGGGAAAGCATCACAGGCATCGTGCAAAAAGCCAGGATTTTTTACCGCTGCCGTGCCGATGATCACGTATTTCAGACCGAGGTCGAGATAGCGGTCAATGGTGTCCAAATCGCGGATACCGCCGCCCAACTGGACCGGCATATCGTTGCCCACTTCGCCCAGAATGTCGCGGATCACCGAGAAATTTTTGGGTTTGCCGGCAAACGCGCCATTCAGATCTACCAGATGCAGGCGGCGGGCGCCTTGGTCACGCCAGTGAATGGCGACTTTGACCGGATCATCCGAGAAAATAGTGGCATCGTTCATTTCGCCTTGGCGCAAGCGCACGCATTGGCCGTCTTTCAAATCGATCGCAGGGATGAGTAGCATGATGCGTTGTAGGGTATCGGGTTAACAGAGAAGATTGATTACAAAGGGGAGTTCGCCTGCATTACGCAACGCCATCCCAAGCCAAAAAGTTTTCCATCATTTTTAAGCCCGCATGGTGGCTTTTTTCGGTGTGAAACTGTGTTGCAAACACGTTGTCTCGGCCAATGATGCACGAAAAACGCTGTGGGTATTCACTTTCTGCCAGTGTTAAGGCTGTTTCTTGCGGTTGAAAGTAATAGCTGTGAACAAAGTAAAAACGCTCGCCATCGGCAATACCCGCAAACAGTGGGTGGGCGCGGTTTTGATAGACCCGATTCCAACCCATGTGAGGCACTTTCAAACGCTGACCCTGTGCATCAACCAAGCCACTGGCAAACCGTACCACATCACCAGCAAAAACACCCAAACCGGCGGTATCACCTTCTTCGCTATGGTCGAGTAGCAACTGAGCCCCAACACAAATGCCAAAGAAGGGTTTGGTGCGCGTGGTTTCTAACACCGCCTCGGCAAGGCCATAGCTACGCAATTCACGCATACAGTCTGGCATCGCACCTTGGCCAGGGAAGATCACCTTGTCGGCAGCGACCACTGCATCAGGATCGCGGGTCAGAAAGACATCCGCACCACCGTGGTTAACCGCTTCGACCGATTTCAGCACTGAGTGTAGATTACCCATGCCGTAGTCTATGATTGCGACTTTCATGCCGTTAGCGTTCCTTTAGTGGAAGGCGTCACACCAACCATCCGGTCGTCGTACTCACAGGCCATGCGTAAAGCGCGACCAAAGGCTTTGAAGACAGTTTCGGCTTGATGATGGCTGTTTTCACCGCGCAGATTGTCAATGTGCAGGGTCACCATGCTGTGATTGACGAAACCATGAAAGAACTCGCTAAACAAATCGACGTCGAACTGACCGATGCTAGCGCGGGTAAAGGGAAGGTTGTAAGTCAAACCTGGACGACCAGACAGATCAATCACCACCCGTGATAAGGCCTCATCGAGGGGGACATAGGCGTGGCCATAGCGGCGAATGCCTTTTTTATCACCAATGGCTTTCGCAAAGGCTTGCCCTAAGGTGATACCAATGTCTTCCACCGTGTGGTGGGCATCAATATGCAAGTCACCCTTGGCCACAATATCGAGATCAATCAAACCGTGACGGCTAATTTGATCCATCATGTGATCAAGAAAAGGAACGCCCGTCTCGAAATGAGAACAGCCTGTCCCATCTAAATTGATGCGAACAGTGATTTGCGTTTCGAGTGTATTTCGTGTGATTTCGGCTTGCCGCATGGCGATTTCATCTTAGGGATAAAAGGTTCTCGAGCAGGCACAAACACCTGTTGCCTGCATGATACCATTCCTGTTTGCCAAGTATGCACCTTGTATCGTTATCCTGCGCCGCTTTTGCTGATTTTTCGCAAAAACTGTGGCCGTTGTTAAGAAAGTTCAGCCCATGAGTCAATATTGGAGTGCTGTGGTTCACAGCCTAAAACCCTATACCCCTGGTGAACAGCCAAAATTACACAACCTCATCAAACTCAATACCAATGAGAACCCCTATGGCCCATCGCCCAAGGCCTTAGCCGCCATTCGCGCAGCGACAGATGACAGCCTGCGCCTCTATCCCGATCCGAATGGCGATGTGCTGAAAGATGCGGTGGCGACACGGCATGGTTTGACACGACAACATGTTTTTGTCGGCAACAGTTCAGATGAAGTGTTGGCGCATGTTTTCATGGCACTGTTGAAACAGGATAAGCCGTTGCTCTTTCCCGATATTACTTACAGTTTTTATCCGGTTTACTGCGGTTTGTATGGAATTGACTACCGTTTGGTGCCATTGGATGAGCAATTTGCAATTCAGGTAGCTGATTATCAGCAAGAAAACGGGGCAATTATTTTCCCCAATCCCAATGCGCCAACGGGACGGTATTTGCCCTTGGCCGAGATTGAACAATTATTGCAAGCCCATCCACAATCGGTGATTGTGGTGGACGAGGCTTATGTCGATTTTGGCGGTGAGACAGCGATTGCATTGGTGTCGCGGTATCCAAATTTATTGGTTACCCAAACCTTATCAAAATCGCGTTCTTTGGCGGGGTTGCGTGTGGGCTTTGCTGTCGGTCATCCAGATTTGATTGCTGGCTTAGAGCGAGTGAAAAACAGTTTCAACTCCTATCCTCTTGACCGTTTAGCGTTGGCAGGTGCAAGTGCAGCGTTGGAAGACGAGGCCTATTTTCAACAAACCTGCGCGGCAGTCATCGCTACACGCGAGGCATTGACGGCAGAACTCACTGCATTGGGGTTTGAGGTATTGCCGTCGTTGGCGAATTTTGTGTTTGCTCGTCATCCCCAACACGATGCGGCGACATTGGCCGCACAGCTGCGCCAACATGCCATTATTGTTCGCCACTTTAATGCACCGCGTATTGACCAATTCTTACGTATCTCGATTGGTACCGAGCAAGAAATCGCCACACTATGTGCAGTGTTAAAACAGTTGTTAGCAAAATAAGCGACACACCGCCCCAGCTCGGGGCGGTACAGTGGCTGGGTGTTAACACAACATACTTTGTCCATATTCAAGGATAAAACTGGGTTGAAGGTAGGCGATAAAGGCCAGTGCTAATATCACTATCAATACCCAATACCAGAGCCATGATTTCATATCGGGTGAGCCGGTGTGAGGGAATGTTGTTTAATCGGAAGACACAATGCTGCTGCCGTAACACCCAGCGCCATCGAGCCGTACCAAATCCAATCATAGCTGCCGGTGGTGTCAAACACACGGCCACCCATCCACACACCAATAAAACTGCCTACTTGATGGGCACAAAATACAATGCCACCCAGTGTTGCCATATATTGCACCCCAAAAATTTGTGCAATCAGCCCATTGGTGAGTGGAACGGTGGCTAACCATAAAAACCCCATGGCTCCGGCAAAGAACATGGCGCTGGCGGGTGACAAAGGGGTGTTGATAAACCATGCCACCAATAGCACACGGCCAAAGTAAATCACTGCCAACAGATGTTTTTTGCTATGCACGCCCCCCCATTGCCCAAATAAATAGGTACCAGCAATATTAAATAAGCCAATTAACGCCAGACACAGCGTGCCCAACTCTGCCGATTGGCCGGCATCGGCCAGATAGGCCGGTAAATGGGTACCGATAAACGTCACCTGAAAGCCACAGACAAAATAACTGAACCCCAACAGTAAGAAACTGGGATTGCTAAATGCCTGTTGCAGGGCTTGACGTAAGCCTTGTCCTGAATGGCTGATATGTTTGGGTGGGCTGGGGGCGACCAAAGGCCGTGACGCAGGCAGAATCAAGGCAATCAGCAAAGCACTACACAACAAGGCCAAACTCCAGCCCAATTGTGAAATTAGGCTTTGTGCCAGTGGTAACATTAAAAACTGTCCAATTGATCCGGCGGCGCTGACCAAGCCTAATGCTTTGCTGCGTCCTTCTGCTGGCACCACACGACCAATGACACCAAACACCACGCTATAAGTCGTACCTGATAGACCCAAACCGACTAACACCCCTGCCCCAACATCGAAGCCTAGCGGGGTAGCCGCGCCAGCCATCAGCACTAAACCCACTAAATACAGCAGTGCCCCAACAATCAACACCCGCCGTGCGCCCCAGACATCGGCGATCATGCCGGTAAAGGGTTGTGCCGCACCCCACAAGAGATTTTGCAAGGCGATGGCAAAAGCAAATTGTTCTCGCCCCCAGCCAAGGTCGAGCGTCATCGGGGATAAGTACAAACCAAATGAATGGCGAATCCCCATTGAAAGGGTCACGATCAGCCCACTGAATAACAGAATGCGCTTGATGACACGGGGATCAGTAGACGTTTGCATGCTAAATAGCTCGAATCAAAGCACTCCATATTACTTCTTTTTGCAAAGTAAAAAAAATCGCTGCCAGACTTTTCATCTTTTTGTAACGAAGCGTTTTTATGCTTGCCACAATATTTTCATTGCCAAGGACGCTGTTCATGCCTGCTAACATCCTGCTCGTCGAAGACGAGCCTGCTATTCAAGAGCTGATTGCCTTTAATTTGGTTCAAGCTGGACATCATGTCTTGCGCGCCGCTTCGGCTGAAAATGCGTGGACATTGGTGCGTAATGCTTTGCCCGATTTGGTGTTATTAGACTGGATGTTACCGGGGGCGTCTGGGATTGAATTTGCCAAAAAATTGCGTGCAGATGAACGCACACGCGGCATTCCGATCATTATGTTAACCGCCCGTTCCGAAGAACAAGACAAGGTGATTGGCCTCGAAACGGGTGCGGATGACTACATCACCAAACCTTTTAGCCCGCGTGAGCTGCAAGCACGGATTAAAGCGGTGTTGCGCCGCCGTGCGCCACAAATGACGGATGATGCAGTAGAAGTGTTGGGCTTGCGGCTTGACCCTGCCACCCATCGCGTTTCCGCACACGACCAACCGGTTGAGTTGGGCCCGACTGAATTCCGCTTATTGCATTTCTTTATGACCCATCCCGAGCGCGTGCATTCGCGAACCCAGCTATTAGATCAAGTCTGGGGTGACCATGTGTTCGTCGAAGAAAGAACGGTGGATGTTCATATCCGCCGCTTACGTTGTGCATTGGAGCCGTCCGGTCATGCTGCCTTAATCCAGACTGTGCGCGGCACTGGCTATCGTTTCTCTCCACAGGTGTAGCGGCGTGAATGCATTCTTTTGGCGATGTCTCAAAGGATTTTTCCTACTAGCTGTAGCCTCTCTCCTTGTTGCATGGGCCACCGAGAATGAATATGGGTTGGTGGTACTGAGCACCGGGCTACTGTTATGGCTATTGTTCCATCTGTGGCATTTACGGGCGCTATTGCAGTGGCTGCACGACCCGCAGCCTGACAAAATTCCCGATGGTTATGGAAATTGGGATCAGGTCTTTTCATTGTTATATCGCCAAAGCCGCCAACAAAGTTTGTCGCAAAAGAAACTGGCCAATGTATTAGAACGCTTTATCAATGCCGGTGAGGCCATGCCTGATGGGGTGGTGGTGTTGGATGAGCTGGATCGGATTGAATGGTTCAATCCAATGGCCGTCGAACATTTTTCACTCAATCGCAAGCAAGATATTGGTTCACAAATTGCCAATCTTGTTCGCCAACCGGGTTTTCATGCCTATCTCACCGAACAGCAATACAGCCAACCACAAATCCTGCGCCAAATGCGCTCGGGGGGAGAGTTGGTATTGTCGGTGCAGTTGGTGCCTTTCGATTCCACCCGTAAATTGCTGTTATCAAGAGACATTACTCAATTAGAGCGGGTGCAAACCGTTCACCGCGATTTTGTCGCCAATGTTTCCCACGAATTGCGTACCCCACTGACAGTGGTAGGTGGGTTCTTAGAAACCCTGTCTGATATGCCTGATGTCGATAGCCAGACCTTGCGTCAATTTTTGCCGATGATGATGGAGCAGGCAAAACGTATGCAAAATTTGGTGGAAGACTTGCTGACGCTATCACGCTTAGAAAGCAACCCGATTTCATCGGCGCATGATGTAGTGGAAATGGAAGATATGCTGCGTACGTTGCTGATCGAAGCCGAAGGGCTATCACAAGGCCGGCATCAGGTGGTATTGGCTGAAGTGGCCACCATGAATCTGTCTGGTGAACCCTCTGAATTACACAGTGCGTTTGGTAACTTGGTGTCAAATGCGGTGCGTTATACCCCAGAAGGCGGCACGATTACCTTGCGTTGGCGGGTCGACGGCAAGGGTACTGATCATGAACGGGCGGTGTTCAGTGTCACCGATACAGGGATTGGTATTGCACGTGAACATATCCCGCGTTTAACCGAGCGTTTTTACCGTGTTGATCGTGGCCGTTCGCGTGGAACCGGTGGCACGGGGCTTGGGCTTGCCATTGTTAAACATGTGTTGGCACGACATCATGCGCGGTTAGAAGTGGACAGTGAATTAGAGCGCGGCAGCACATTCAGCGTGGTATTCCCAAGCGATCGTCTCATCCATGTTGATGAGAGTGAGCATTGAGGCAATGGCTCAGCCGCGCTAGGATGTGGGCTGGATACAACAAAACAAAAAATCGATGGAGTAGCTATTGTGAACTCTCGCTTACAAGCAGTCCGTGCATTTGGACAAGGGATTTGGCTCGACAATTTATCGCGCGAGTTGTGGCAGTCGGGTGCATTAAAACAGTGGATTGAACAAGATGGAATTGCGGGGGTCACTTCCAACCCTGCTATTTTTCACAAGGCAATTGCCAACGATGCCCTTTATCAAAATGATTTAGCTGCGTTGAAAGCTGACCCTAGTTTGTCAGCAGAAGCGCGTTATGAAGCATTGGTCTTGCCAGATATTCAAGCGACTTGCGATATTTTGTTGCCTCGCTATCGCGAAACACACGGGGAAGAGGGCTATGTCAGCCTCGAAGTGTCACCGGCTTTAGCCCATGATGTCGAAGGTACATTGGCTGCTGCCCGCCGCTTGTGGCAGGCGATTGAGCGGCCAAATGCCATGATTAAAATTCCTGCTACTGCTGCTGGTATTGCTGCCCTGCGGCATCTAATCCGCGAAGGTATCAATGTCAACATCACCTTGTTGTTCTCGGCTGCACAAGTTGAAGCAACATGGGATGCGTATGTGCAAGGGTTAAATGAGCGTGAGCAAGACGGTCATGCCTTGCATCAAGTCAAAGCGGTGGCCAGTTTCTTCTTATCCCGTATTGATAGCCGTCTCGACCCTCGCCTACCGGCTGAATTACAGGGTAAAACTGCGCTGGCCTTAGCGCGCTCGGTATATCAGCGTTATCGTGAGCGTTTTCATGGAATGGAATTTGCGGCATTGAAAGCGCAAGGGGCGCGTCCGCAATATCTGTTATGGGCCAGCACTGGCACGAAAAATCCGGCTTATTCTGATGTGTTATATGTGGAGCAGTTGATTGGTGCTGAAACCATTAATACGGTGCCGGATGCCACTTTGTTGGCGTTCCGTGACCACGGCCAAGCCGCCGCCACCCTCGACAGTGACCGTAGCGGCAGCCAACAACACCTCGCCGCCCTTGCTGCACTCGGTATCGACCTCGATCAAGAAGGCGAAATCCTCCAACAAGAAGGCCTCGTGTTATTTGAACACGCCTTCGTCGCCTTATTAGCATTAACGGCGGTGGAGTAAGCTAATTGGGCTGTTTGTTTACTTCGGTAAAAAATGTGATCTTCTGAGTTGTTTTACGCTGTATCAAAAAAAATCCCCCAGTACTCTTGGGGGATTTTAACATTTGTGACATGATTTATCCTACTCGTTATTTTTTATGAAAACCAGATGCTATTTTCTTACTAATACTGCTGCAAATAATTCTGGAAAATTAAATTGGAACTTATTGACAACATTAATTGCCTTCTCGGTGATGATCTGAAGAAAACCCTGAAGAAGGGAGCACGCTTAAAGATCGCTGCTTCGTGTTTTTCGATGTATGCCTTTGAGGCATTGAAAACCGAGTTGGAAAAACTGGAGGGGCTGGACTTCATTTTTACCTCACCTACCTTTGTTGCCAATGAAGTTACTGACAAGATTCGCAAGGAACGCAAGGAATTTCATATACCTAAAATCGATAGGGAGCGTAGTCTCTACGGCAGTGAGTTTGAAATTCAGCTGCGCAACAAGCTTACCCAGCGCGCAATCGCTAAAGAGTGTGCACAATGGATACAGCACAAGGTTAAATTCAAGAGTAATCGCACCAAGGCTCCGATGCAGCAGTTCGCCTGCGTGCAGGCTGGCCGCACCGACACGGCTTACATGCCGCTGCACGGGTTCACGGCTGTCGATCTCGGGTACCAGCAAGGCAATGCGGTATCTAACCTCGTCAACAAGATGGACGAGACACCCTTTGCGGCCACGTACCTGAACCTGTTCGATCAGATCTGGAACGACTCTGAAAAGCTGGAGGACGTGACAGCGCAGATTTGCGAGCACATCGCCTCGGTTTACCAAGAGAACTCACCCGAGAGCATCTACTTCCTGATGCTCTACAACATCTTCAACGAGTTCCTAGACGACATCGACGAAGACGTCCTGCCCAACGACCGTACGGGCTACCAGGACACCCTGATCTGGAACAAGCTGTTCAACTACCAGAAAGATGCTGCCACCGGCATCATCAATAAGCTGGAAACCTACAGCGGCTGCATCCTTGCAGACAGCGTTGGCTTGGGCAAGACCTTCACCGCACTGGCCGTCATCAAGTATTACGAGCTGCGCAACCGGTCAGTGCTGGTGCTCTGCCCCAAGAAGCTGGCGGATAACTGGCTGAACTACAACCGCAACCTCAAGACCAACATCTTCGCCCGCGACCGGTTCAACTACGACGTCCTCTGCCACACGGATCTGTCCCGCACCAGCGGCGAGTCGTTCGGTACGCCGCTGAACCGGATCAACTGGGGCAACTACGACCTCGTCGTCATCGATGAGTCGCACAACTTCCGCAACAACGACGCCTACAAGGACAAGGAAACCCGCTACCAGAAGCTGATGCGCAAGGTGATCCAGGAAGGGGTCAAGACCAAGGTGCTGATGTTGTCGGCCACGCCAGTCAACAACCGCTTTACCGACTTGCGCAACCAACTGGCCCTGGCCTACGAAGGCGACTCCCAAAACCTCACAAAAAAGCTGCGCACGGACAGAAGCGTCGAGGAGATTTTCCGAGGCGCACAAGCAGCCTTCAATGCATGGTCGAAGCTCCCCCCAGAAAAACGTACCGCGCGTGCAATCCTCGACTCACTGGACTTCGACTTCTTCGAGCTGCTCGACAGCGTCACCATCGCACGCTCGCGTAAGCACATCCAGACCTGTAACGGTCAAATTTTTTGAGACACCAAGATCGGTTTTTTTTTGTTGCCATGTTCCGCTCGTAAACTGTTGGCGGTAGATTGCCACGAGCGGAGTGCAGTCGCACACAGTTGTAGAAGCCTACGATGTATTCGGTGATGTCTTTTTCTGCCTCCAAATGGTTGGCATAGTCCCGTCGCCACACGCGTTCGGTTTTCAAATTC
>NZ_JBSQVP010000036.1:0-26127 GCF_055136605.1 Aquaspirillum sp.
GCTGTTTTATATTTGGTTTTTTGTTTGTTGCTTATTCCGTTTTTGTTTAAACCAATTGTGCTTTCTCTGTTGATTGCAACATCTGCCATTAGTTATTTTATGATGCAGTATGGTGTGATGATTGATAAAAACATGGTGAGAAATGCTGCACAGACTGATTTTTTAGAATCGCTTGACTTAGTTTCTTGGGGCATGGTGGTTTGGCTTTTATTAACGGCTTTGTTGCCCACTGTTTTTATAGTCAAAACTAAAATTCAATATCGCCGTTTTTATCGTGAGCTATTCGTTCGAAGTGCTTTTATCTTGGCTGCATGTTGTACAATTGCTATTGTTGGTTTTTCTTATTATCAAGATTTTGCTTCGCTTTTTCGTAATCATCGTGAAATTCGTTTTATTGTTACTCCGTTTAACTACCTGCAAGCCACTTCTTCTTATTTGAAAGAGCATTTTGCAACGCCAAAAGAACTGGTGTTGCTGGGACAAGACGCTAAACACTCGGTTAGCTCACATCAACCGCAGGTGTTGGTGTTGGTTGTCGGTGAGACTGCACGTGCTGATCATTTCTCGATGAATGGTTATTCACGCCAAACCAATCCCAAATTAAGCCAAATTGAAGACATCATTAATTTTTCGAATATGTGGTCGTGCGGCACAGAAACCGCTGTTTCCATTCCTTGTATGTTTTCTGGTATTCCACGAGAAAAATTTGAACTCGATGTGGCAGCGGGTCAAGAAAATGTACTTGATGTACTGCGACATACTCAGCAAATGGATGTGTTATGGTTAGATAATAATTCGGGTTGTAAAGGGGTTTGTGAACGTGTTGATTCGGAGAATCTGTTTGAAAAACGGCCATCAAAAAATCACTGTGAGGGGCAAGAATGTTTTGATGAGGTATTGGTAGAAAGCTTACAACAACAACTGAAAAAAATCAGTCGTGATACGGTGATTGTCTTACATCAAAAAGGCAGTCATGGCCCAGCTTACTACAAGCGTTATCCGAAAAAATTTGCAGTTTTTCAGCCAGAATGTCAAACAGCGGAATTGCAAAAATGTACTCAACCAGAAATTATTAATTCCTTTGATAATACCATCTTATATACCGATTATGTGTTAGATCAGGTGGTTGCTTTATTAAAGCAGCAACAAGGGATCAGCACCGCAATGTGGTATCTCTCTGATCATGGTGAATCATTAGGGGAAAATAATCTGTATTTACATGCAACACCTTATCTTTTCGCCCCCGATGCACAAAAACATATTCCAATGGTGATGTGGTTTTCTCGCGACTGGCAACAAAAAAATGGCGTTTCTTTGGCGTGTATGCGCAAAAAGTCAACACAGCCTTATAGCCATGATGATGTTTTTTCTACGCTGCTTGGTTTGATCTCTGTGCAAACACAAGTCTATCAACGGGAACGTGATATCTTAGCCGACTGTCAAAAGGGATTGTTTAATATGTAATGGTAGAGAGGAATTACGATGGTAAATCAATGGAAACCGTGGTTATTGGCGGGGTGTTATGCGTTGTTGAGCCTGTCGGCTGTTGCCCAAACACCGCTGCAGGCAGAGATGTATATGGACCCCAGCTGTCCATGTTGTAAGAAATGGGCGGCACATCTTGAACAAGCTGGCTTTGCAGTCAAAATTCATCAGGTGGCCAACATTAACCAAACGCGACAACAATTAGGCATGCCAAGCCAATATGGTTCCTGCCATACGGCAAAAGTGGGTAGTTATTTGATCGAGGGTCATGTCCCCGCGCAGGATATTAAACAGCTGTTGTTGCAAAAGCCGAAAGCCATTGGGTTGGCTGTGCCTGGGATGGTGACAGGTTCGCCCGGAATGGAAACCCCCGGTGTGCCAAACCAACGCTATCAAACGCTGCTAATCGAAAATCCACGCTCTGCGAAAGTGTTTGCAAACCACTAAAAAGAATAAATAAATCGTTTTTTATTCGTTTAGGTTGTAATGATTTCAGGCTATGCTGGTACTTATTCAGCGAGAGCAAAGAGGACTTGGCGATGGTGTGGGAATCTGCAGTGTTAGAAGCCTTTGACTATGTGATTCAACCAGGTTGGAAAGGTTCGGAACCGGAACATTGGCAAAGTCATTGGGCGCAGCAGTTGAAGGCTTATCGAGTGGAAAACCACGATTGGGTCGATCCGACGCCAGCGGCGTGGCTGCATCAGCTTGACCAAACCCTTCGCCAAGCACACAAACCGGTGATTATCATTGCCCACAGTTTAGGGTGTGTTACCGTTGCACACTATTTGAAACATCATCCATCTGAAAAGCTTGCAGGGGTGTTTTTGGTGGCGCCGGCGGATGTGGAGCGTCAACATGCACCTGAGTGCTTGGCCCGTTTTGCGCCTGTCCCCACGCTTCATTTTCCCTGTCCTGTGGCGGTTATTGCCAGTGATAACGACCCGTTTTGTGTGCCTCAGCGTGCACAGGTTATCGCTCAACAATGGGGGGCGACATTAACGTGGTTACCTCACGCTGGGCATATCAATGTTGCGTCAGGCCATACTGAATGGGCCGAAGGTTTAGCATTATTAGAGCAATTTGCATTGCGGTGCCGACAATCTGCGCTCGCCCTCGCTGCTTAAATCGTTAGACGACGCTTTTCGCCGCCGGTGGTTGGCGTATCATGCTGGGCCATCGTTGGATCTTATCTGCCGTTATCATGAGTCAACCCCCTTCTCTCCCTGCACTTTCCCAGCGTCCACCACGTCATTGGTTTGTTGGTGCTTTATATGGCCATCAAGATGACCAACTGCTGCGCTTTTTAGCAGACGGCATTTGGGAAAATGGTTATAACGACCGCTATCAAGCATTAGTGTGTCAGATGCAGGTTGGAGAATATATTGCGGTGAAGGCTGCCTATACCCGCAAACATGGTCTGCCACCGCTGTTGCAGCAGCGTGGTAAGGTGGTGTCGGTGATGAATATCAAAGCCATTGGTGTGATCACTGCGAATCCGCTCAATGGCAAATCAGTTGCGGTGAATTGGCTATATCAATTTCCCACAGTCAATGAATGGTACCGCTACACTTTTCGCAACACCATTCAAGCGGTGACCTATGGTCACGATCCACGAGGGGATGCGCTGATTGCTTTTGCCTTCGATCAGCAACCACAACAGATTGCCGATTTTCTGCCGGCTGTGACCACGCTCCCTCCGGTTGATGTTCTGTCCGAGCCGGAAGAACCTCTCTCCGAAAGTGAACT
Source organism: Aquaspirillum sp. (assembly GCF_055136605.1). NCBI lineage: Bacteria > Pseudomonadati > Pseudomonadota > Betaproteobacteria > Neisseriales > Aquaspirillaceae > Aquaspirillum > Aquaspirillum sp. The sequence goes on from NZ_JBSQVP010000036.1 coordinate 3,235, forward strand.
AGATCGCTATAGCATTGAGGATATCGTCAGCGAGGGCTGTTTTTTACCTCAAGAGACCTTGGCTCGTTTCCTCTCGGTGTGGCGTCACAAGAAAAACTTGATTCTGCAAGGCCCCCCCGGCACTGGCAAAACGTGGTTAGCAAAACGGCTAGCATTTGCCTTAATGGGGTATCAGCGACAACAACAACTGCGCGCAGTGCAATTTCATGCCAATGTTTGCTACGAAGATTTTGTACGCGGTTGGCGACCAACAGCCGAAGGTAAATTATTGATTCGTGATGGTGTGTTGTTGCAATTGGCACAACACGCACTGCGTTATCCCGATTTACCTTTTGTTTTGTTGATTGAGGAAATTAACCGTGGTCAACCTGCACAGATTTTTGGTGAATGTTTAACTTTACTCGAGGCCAGTAAACGTACGCCAAGTGAGGCGTTATTGTTGAATTATCCAGATGCCGACGGTCAGTTGCGCCCCTTTTACTTGCCAGACAATTTATATGTGATTGGCACCATGAATACCGCCGATCGCAGCTTAGCCGTGGTCGATTTTGCCTTGCGGCGCCGCTTTGCGTTTTTCACCCTGTCCCCAGTGTTCAATGCCTTGTGGTTGCAATGGATGGAACAACACTGTGCTGTCCCGATCACATTGGCAGAAGCAATACAACAACGCATGTTGCAGCTAAATCAACACATCGCGGCAGATCCTCGCCTCGGGCCAGCATTCTGCTTGGGTCATAGCTATGCCACGCCTAATACTGCATTATCCACCACCACTGCATGGGACTGGTGGTGTCAATCAGTGACCACTGAAATTCAGCCTTTATTGCAAGAGTATTGGTTTGATGCCCCCGATGAAGTGACAACACTTTGCCAGCAGTTACTTGCTCCGGTCTAAATGGTGTTGAACGAACAAGCGATTCCGATTCGGAATGTATGGTGGTTGTTGTGGTATGCCTCAGAATTGGCAATCGAACCTGACTATGCCCCACACGATATTGAAAACGCGATTGATCGTCTGCCACATATTCTGATTGAACTTTTTTTACCTGAGCTGGCGCGCAAATTACGCCGCCCCTTGGCGGTTGAGCATTTGCCACGGCAGGTTGCTTCGGCTCAGGTGCGTGGGCGTATCCAAGTTTTGCCGACCTTGGTGCAACAACGCTTATTGCGTGGTCAAGTGGTTTGTCAGTTTTCTGCTTTAGATTACGACACTGCTTTCCATCGTGTGCTACTGGCCGCAGTGCAACAGGCTGGGGCTTGGGCAAGCTATCCCAGTCAGCAACAGCAATGCCGGCGGTTGGCACAGCAATTACGCGGTTTTGGTGTCACGGCATTATCCCCTTCGCAGGCTCTAGCAACGGTCTCCCGCTTAGGTAAATTACGCGAGGCGACTGATCGTCGGTTAATGCTGATTGCCAAATTATTATTGCGTTTGGGCTTGCCTCATCCGGCCCTCAATTCCGCTCAACTTCCCTCGCCTATCCAAGATCCGACAAGTCTCCGCCGTTTATTTGAAAAGGCGGTAGCCGGTTTCTATCGTGCTGTGCTAGACCCTCAACAATGGAAGGTCAAAACCGGCCAACATTGGCATTGGCCTGTTGAGGCGCAAAGCAGTGGCATCACCACCATCTTGCCGCGTATGAAAACCGACATTGTCTTAGAGCGCACTGCCCCAGCTCATCGTATTGTCATCGATACCAAATTAACCGCTTTGTTAAGATCGGGTTGGTACCGTGAACGCACGTTACACAGTCCCTATCTTTATCAGCTTTATGCCTATCTAAGAACCCAAGAAGGGCGTGGCGACCCATTAGCAGACACGGCAACAGGGGTGTTATTACATCCTGTGGTGGCTGAAACTGTGGATGAATGGTTGGTGTTACACGGTCACTGTCTCAGATTTAAGACAGTCGATCTGAGTCAGTCCTTAGCCGAGATGCGTGCACAATTGTTGGCAATTTGCCAAATTGCGATGCCATTTTAATCTTGAAACAATCTTTTCCCTTTCATTTGTAAACCTCGTTGCGCCTTTGACTTATTTTTTGGTTTTTCTGCTATTTTTTGCCTAAATAAAGTCAAAAAAACACTATTTGCTAAATTCATGTCATCAATTTACTTTACGTCCGTAAAAACTTGTCTTGCGTAAAAATTTCTCAAGTTTTCCCAACATACAGCCGAAAATGCTAGGAAAAATAATGCAATAATGGGTTTGAAACCATATACAATGCTTTTGTATTATGCGTTTTCAGGCATCAGACGTATTTAGTGTGGGAATGATGACGATGACACAAAAAATAATCGGGAGAATTCAGCAGACCTTTGCCGAAGCACTGAAACGCTGTGGGTTTTGTTTGCATTTCGAAGGCTGGACGGTCACAGGCTTGCCTGTCCATAGCATTCTGCCGATGACAGAAAGGGATAAAGTAATATGAAAGGGAAAGCAAAATACTGGCTAGCTGTCTTGCTAGTGATTGGATTGGGTGTGGGTGGTCAGATTGGTTGGGATATTGCCATGACCATTAACAGTGCTTTTCATCGTTCCGCCCAGCAAAATCACCACTTAGTGAACGCCGACCTAAACTTTGGCGAGTAAAAACAGCCTGATTTGGATGAGCCAGCGGTGAAATTGTGTGATGTGATGAGTAAAACTGAAAAGCTGGGAACTTACGATGTGAGGCATGTCAAAAGTCATACTGGTGCGAGGAAAGAGACTCGAACTCTCACGCCAAAGGCGCTGGAACCTAAATCCAGTGCGTCTACCAATTCCGCCATCCTCGCACTTGAGGGAGGCGAATAATAACGTAGATTTAAGCTAAAAACAAGGAAACTCAGTTAAAAAGTCACAAGCACGTCTTGAAATTTGGCAGGTTTGATAAAAATTAGCTGTGCCGGAAGACGATTTTGCCATTCCTAAGGAGGCTTACCATGTACCCGACATCATCTACATCTTATCCCCTTTCTGCCAGCCAAAACCGAGTGCTGCGGAATACCTATCTACTGCTTGCCATCTCACTGATTCCGACGATGGTAGGCGCGATGTTCGGGGTGAACCTGAACTTCAGCTTTATGAAATCCAGCCCGATTGTGTCGACCATTGCCATGTTGGCGGTGATTTATGGCCTGATGTTTGCTGTTGAGCGCAATCGTAACAGCAGCTTAGGCGTAGGTTTACTGTTGGCCTTTACCTTTGTCATGGGTGTGTTGCTTGGCCCAATCCTACAACTTGCTTTGGGAATGGCTAACGGGGGTCAGCTGATCGCAGTGGCTGCAGGCGGTACCGCAGCAGTGTTCTTTGCGATGGCTGCGATTGCGACTACCGTGAAAAAACAGCTGAACTTTTTGGGCAATTTCTTAAGCATCGGCGCTGTTGTGTTGATGGTGGCGGTGGTAGCGAATTTGTTCTTACAAATTCCTGCGCTGCACCTGACTTTGTGCGCAGCGTTTGTGTTGTTTAGCTCGATGCTAATTCTGTTCCAAGTGTCCGAAATCGTTCATGGCGGTGAAACAAACTATGTATCTGCTACCCTGACCTTGTTTGTTGCGGTTTACAACCTGTTCACTAGCCTGTTGCAGCTGTTGATGGCGTTCACTGGTATGAGCCGCGACTAAGTTCAATATTTTCTACATGTATACCCCCCGCCTCGGCGGGGGGTATTTTTTTATCCCACGCGCCGTAAAACCTCGCCATTTAGCGTGGAACGGTGGCTATCTCATCGCTGTACCGCCACACAACACCAGCCGAACCTGTCCCAGTTGCGGTCATATGTCAGCAAAGAACCGCCAGCAGCAGGAATCCACCGAAGCGACTTGGGTTTGAAGTCTAAACCCAAACGTGGTAGGCATCCCCGTCCTTCCCAGTCTCAAGACTGGCGAGCGAAAGCGAGAGAGCGGGGAGGAGGTCAGATTTCAGTTGACGGTTTTCGGTTTCCAGTTGGCGGATTCGTTGCTGTTCCGCCGTCAAGGGTTTGCCAATCCCTGGCTCACCATTGAGCTCTGCACGATATTGCTCCACCCACCGACGGACTGCGGTTTGCCCCACCCTCATCGACTCCACCACTTCCATCACGCTCAGGCCTTGGTCAACCACCATCCTCGCCACTTCTAGCTTGAAGCTTGCATCATATTGACTAGGTTTTGAATTCATTTCTTCCCCCTCGTTAAGATCTATCATGCCCTATCGAGGTGTCTACGGGTATTAGACTAAAATTGGTAAATCCCTTGTTTGGGTGGAGGGGAGATGGTGATGGGTTGTTGCAGCATGTCCCGCACATTGGCTTCAATGTTGTAGCACAGCACCGACAGCGGTAAATCATTGCCTTCTTTACCAAAAGGTTCTTCTAATTCATCTCCCAGACAATCCAATGCGAGATAGGTGTAAGCAACAAACACCGCGATAAAAGGTGTTAGCCAACCGATACTGTTCACTAATGCCAACGGCAATAACAAACAGTAAATGGTCACTGTTCGATTCAACAACACCCGATACGTAAATGGAATTGGCGTTGTCGAGATGCGTTCACAGCCGCCAATGGCTTCTGAGAGCTCGTCTAAATTCTGATTGATCGCTAGCCACTGTGTATCGCTGATGCGTTGTTGTTGCAGCCATTGTTGATTGCTTTGGTGTAACCATAACAACAAGCGCGCCATACGGTGGCGGCTGGTTTCAAGTTCTGCCCGCTGTTCATCGTTCAACAACCGTAAGAGGTGTTGACTGACATCATCATTACGCAGCTGTCCTTTTAAAACATAGTTGAGCGCGCACATCGTTTCTAAAAATTGAATGGCGTCATCTGTCTTACCTAATGCGGCTGAGACTTTGCCAGTGAGAGAACGAGACACGATATACAAACGTCCCCACAATTTACGCGCCTCCCAAAAGCGGTCGTAACTGGCTGAATTACGAAAGCCTAGGAAAATCGCGAGCGAGACACCCAGTAGGGTAAAGATAGAGATATTGAGTGTTGATTGTGCGTGGTGGCTAATCCACCAATGGTGAATCAGACCGGCGACAACAGATAAGCCAAACACCAACCATAAACGAGACATGACACGAGGCAAAACCGAACCGTGCCATACAAATAATAAACGTAGCCAGTGATAACGGGGTAAAACAATCATGGGTGGGAACCCTACCAAATGAATCAGCCACCATGGTACGCCACGGTGGCTGTGTTGGCGAAGGGTTGCGATTAAGCGAGGTCTTCGAACAGGGGAGTGGACAGATAGCGTTCACCGAATGAGGGGATAATCACCACAATGGTTTTGCCTGCGTTTTCAGGGCGTTTGGCTAATTCAAGCGCGGCGTATGTTGCTGCCCCTGAGGAAATTCCCACCAGCAAACCTTCTTTTGCCGCCATTTCGCGCGCGGTGCGGAAAGCATCTTCATTTTTGACACGGAATACTTCATCGTAAATTGCCGTATTCAAAATTGCTGGCACAAATCCGGCGCCAATTCCTTGAATAGGATGCGGCCCTTTTGGCCCACCAGATAACACCGGACTGGCATCGGGCTCAACTGCAACGACTTTGACTTCGGGTTTGCGGGCTTTTAAGACTTCACCCACGCCGGTGATGGTGCCGCCGGTACCGACGCCAGAAACGAAAATATCGATGTTGCCATCGGTATCACGCCAGATTTCTTCTGCCGTGGTGTTGCGGTGGATTTCGGGGTTGGCTGGGTTTTCAAATTGTTGCGGGATAAAGTAGTTGGGGTTGCTGGCAGCCAATTCATTGGCTTTCGCAATGGCACCGCTCATCCCTTCCGCGCCCGGACTTAAAACCAGCTCTGCGCCATAGGCACGCAATAGCATACGGCGTTCACGGCTCATGGTTTCGGGCATGACGATGATTAAACGATAGCCGCGTGCCGCGCAGACCATCGCGAGGCCAATTCCGGTATTGCCGGAGGTGGGTTCTACGATCACCGTTTCTGGCCCAATTTTGCCAGCGGCTTCGGCGGCATCGAGCATGGCTAAGGCGAGGCGGTCTTTGACGCTGTGGGCGGGGTTAAAGAACTCTAGTTTGGCTAACACGGTGGCTTGTGCGCCGTCGGTTAGGCGGTTGAGCCGAACCAGTGGGGTGTTGCCGATCAATTCTGAGACGTTTTGTGCGATTTTCATGGGCGGTTCTCACGGGAACAGGAAACAACAGGGCAAACTATACCTGTGCCATCGCTTGAAGACACGGTTAATAAGTTATTTGTTTACAACTAACTTTTCTTTTCATGATGTATGGTTAGAAAGTGGTTGTGTTGGGTTGATGAGATTAACCCAATTTACGAGTCTACTGTGAAGGTACGCCTGTGGATCCTGCAAGAATACCTCCATCAATATTAATTTCCGATCCAGTAATGTAACTGGATTCATCGCTGGCGAGCATGACTGCTACTGACGCCACTTCTTCGGGCATTCCAAATCGTCTCAGAGGTGTATCCTGTACAAACATTGCCATATTTGACTCTCTATCCGGCCCATTACCAAGCATTGGTTCCCACATGGGGGTAAGTATTGCAGCCGGATGAATGGAGTTGCAACGTACTTTCATGCCTTGCTGAGCGCAGTACAGTGCAACACTTTTGGTGTGATTGCGAACAGCTGCTTTGCTTGATGCGTAAGCGGCTGCAGCTGGAATACCCACGATACCTGAGCGAGAGGATATATTAATGATTGAACCGGTATTAGAGCCACGCATTGCTCGGATAGCGTATTTACAACCAAGAAATACACCATCAAGGTTTGTTTCATGCACTGAACGCCAAGCTTCAAGAGAGACGTTTTCTGGGTCATGAGAGATATGTGCTCCTTCAAAACCTGTAATACCAGCATTGTTGACTAGAATATCAAGTCTGCTGTTGGTTTTAATTATGTATTGGATTGTTTCATGCCATGCTATTTCACTGCGAACATCAAGTAACATGAAAGAGGCTGAATCACCAAGAGATAAAGCAACGGCGTGCCCTTTATCTTGATCAATGTCTGTGACATATACAAATGCGCCTTCAGCTGCAAAAGCTCTAGCGATGGCTTCACCGATTCCACGTGCAGCGCCAGTAATAAGGGCAATTTTTCCTTTAAGACGCATTTAATGTTTCTCCTTAATTTCTAACGAAAAGAATAGTGATAAGTAACGTATTATTTTGATTGTTTCAACAAAAATTATGTCAATGTAACATAATGACACTTATGTTCTTTAGGATGGGAAAGATGTTAACAACACACAATCTATACTATAGATACATAGCCGCTGCAACAGCAGTGATGTCCGCATCGGTAGGTGTGCGCCACAACAGCACAAACTATCACTGTGCCATCGCCGGAAGACACGCGATAATAAGTTATTCGTTTACCTCCCACTTTTCTGTTCATGACCTCCAGCATTTTCCCGCCAGTGTTCTTAATCGGCCCGACGGCCTCTGGCAAAACCCAGCTTGCCTTGCGTCTTGCCGAATTCTTTCCTCTCGAAATCATCAGCATTGATTCTGCCTTGGTCTATCGTGACATGGACATTGGCACAGCAAAACCATCGCCAGCCGAACAAGCCGCTGTTCCCCACCATCTGATTGATGTCATTTCACCACTAGAAACCTACTCCGCCGCTGCCTTTCATCACGATGCCATGCGCTTGATTCACGATATCCAACAGCGCGGCAAATTACCCTTGCTAGTCGGTGGCACCATGCTTTACGTCAAAGCCCTGTGCGAAGGTTTATCCGACCTACCACCGGCAGATCCCGTACTACGGCAAACCTTAGAGCAACAGGCGGCCAGCGAAGGATGGCCTGCTATGCACGCACGTTTAGCCGTACTCGACCCAACGACGGCTGCGCGGTTAAAACCTACTGATAGCCAACGTATTCAACGTGCTTTAGAAATTTGCCTATTAACAGGTCAGCCGATGTCGGCCCAACTGGCGGCGCGGAGTGCGGCACCTTTGGCAGACCCCAAACATTTTTTTGCCTTAGTTCCTTCAGATCGCCACCTTTTACACCAGCGGATTGGCTTGCGTTTTGAACAGATGTTGACCCAAGGGCTGTTAGAAGAAGTGGCGACATTGCGTAAAAACTATCCAACCTTACATCCCGATTTGCCGTCCATGCGCTGTGTTGGTTATCGCCAAGCATGGCAATACCTCGATGGTGAATGCTCACGCGAGGAAATGGTGGAAAAAGGCATTGCCGCAACCCGACAACTGGCAAAACGACAGCTGACTTGGCTACGCAGTATGCCGAATTTGACCACATTAGATTGTGTCGCCGGCGATCCTTTCCCCATGCTGTTACAGCAATTACAAAGCCTATTGGCCGCTGAGTGTCATTAAGAAGGCTGGCGAGGATGGCGGAGGTATCGAACACTCAATAGAATTAGGTTATGATCCGTATAATTGCGGGTGATACCGATACATTTTGCTTTTTTGCTAGCTGTAGATGTTTTAGTGGTTGCTTTTTGCAGTATTCCGGTTTGTGCTGCCACAGCCAATGTAGCGGTCTGAAGTCAATTAACGATGGGGTGCCATGTGTCAGCGATGTCTTCTGTGCAAAGCCATGAATTACAGCGATTTATTATGCTGCGAGAAGGCATTAAAGAAGTGGCATTTCGCGCATTTCAAATCAAACTGTTAGCCTTGAATGCCACTTTGTTGGCAAAACGCTTTGGTGAACAAGCGCGTGGTTTTGTGGTGATTTCGACAGAGCTGCGCGACTTTAGCCAGCTATTGCGAACACAAATGGAAGGGTTAGGCGAGAACAGTACCAAGCTAGTCTCTTTGGCCAGCTATGAGCTGAAATTATTGCGCCAGTTAAATCTATTGACCCGTGCAGGGCAACACACCGCACACGACCGGCTGCAAAATGCACAAGGCCAGTTGCAAACCCAGCATCAGCAATTACAACGACAAATGGGACAGATTCATAGCGCGATGCAAACATGGGTCGATGATGCCTATCAAGCCTGTTTATTTGGGACGGTCATTGCGCGCACCGCAAAAATTGAAGCCGCCCACGCCGGCCCCCTTGGCGCGGCGTTAGCGGATGCGTCTAATCAATTTTCCAACTATGTCGAACAAATTTTGCCTAATTTAGAACAACTTAAACAGGCGCTGAAAGGGTAGAGCGTGAAGAAAGCGACGGCTATTTTTGAGGAAGGCCATCATCGTTGGTATGCCATTGCCCGCGATCCAATGCGGCCCAGTTTCTTGATTGATACCAATGAATATCTGGTGCAATCAGGACATGACGCGCTGTTGACTGATCCGGGGGGGATGGAAATTTTTCCGGCGGTGTTCAGTGCCTTGGCCGAAGTGGTCGATCCAACACAAGTCCGGCAAATTTTCGCTTCCCACCAAGACCCCGATGTGATTTCTTCGCTGGCGCTGTGGATTGCGTTTAACCCTAATATTCGTTGCCATATCAGTCGTTTATGGGAGACTTTTATTCCCCATTTTGGCGGTGATAAACAAACCCTGATTGGCATGCCGGATGAAGGAAAAGAGCTGCATGTCGGGGTGGCGCAATTGCAAGCGGTAAGTGCGCACTATTTGCATTCCTCCGGCAATTTTCATCTGTATGACCCAACGGCCAAAATTCTATTTAGCGGTGATGTGGGTGCCGCTTTATTGCCAGAAGATGATAACGCGCTGTATGTGAAAGATTTCGACCGCCATATTGCCTATGCCAAGGGTTTCCATGTCCGTTGGATGGGATCGAATCAGGCAAAACGTGATTGGTGCGAACGGGTCAGTAAACTGACCATTGAGCAGTTATGCCCACAGCACGGGGCGATTTATCGCGGTGCCGATGTGATGCGTTTTATCAATTGGTTTGATGAATTGAAAGTCGGTATGGCTTAAACAAGGCGGGTGCCACAGGCGCCCCCGCCTTATTTTGATCAGTTAGACGCGCTCGCCCCACAGATCATGTTCATCGGCATCGACAATTTTCACGGTTAAGAAATCTCCCGCTTTTGCCCCTGCCACACCGTCGATAAACACCGCCCCATCAATCTCGGGCGCATCGGCCATCGAACGACAGCATAAACCGTCTTCTTCCTCATCGACTTCATCAACCAACACCGTCATGGTACGGCCAATTTTTTGTTGCAACTTGGCCGCGCTGATGCGTTCTTGCACCTCCATAAACCGCGCTTTGCGTTCTTCTTTTAAGGCTTCAGGAATGTGGTCTGGCAAGTCTTTTGCTGTCGCGCCATCGACATTCGAATAGGTGAAACAGCCGACACGGTCTAGCTGTGCTTCTTCCAAAAACTCTAATAACTGTTGGAAATCGGCTTCGGTTTCGCCAGGGAAACCGACAATAAAGGTAGAGCGTAAGGTGATATCAGGACAGATGCTGCGCCATGTGCGAATGCGCTCCAGTACATTTTCGCTATTGGCTGGGCGTTTCATGGCTTTTAAGACTTTTTGTGAAGCATGTTGGAATGGGATATCCAAATACGGCACCACCAAACCCTCGGCCATCAAAGGAATCACCTCATCGACACTCGGATAAGGATAGACATAGTGCAACCGTACCCACGCGCCTAATGAACCCATCTCACTGGCCAATTCTTTCAGGCGGGTTTTAACTGGCCGACCTTGCCAAAAACCGCTGCGGTATTTCAAATCCACGCCATAAGCTGATGTGTCTTGTGATACCACGAGCAATTCTTTCACCCCACCTTTCACCAAGTTTTCTGCTTCTTGCAATACTTCATGCACTGGACGGCTGACTAAGTCGCCACGCATCGAGGGAATAATGCAGAAAGAACAACGGTGGTTACAGCCCTCGGAAATTTTTAAATAGGCATAGTGTTTTGGGGTTAACCGGACACCTGTGCCGGGTACCAGATCCACAAACGGATCGTGGGGTTTGGGCAAATGATGGTGGACGTGCTCCAACACTTCGGCTGCCGCGTGTGGGCCGGTGACTGCCAGCACCGAAGGATGAACATTACGCACCATCGCCCCTTCTTCGCGGGCCCCAAGACAGCCAGTTACGATCACTTTGCCATTTTCATTTAACGCTTCACCAATGGCATCTAATGATTCTGCAACCGCATCATCAATAAAACCACAGGTATTGACCACCACTAAATCCGCCCCTGCATAATCTTGGGCAATCTCGTAACCCTCGGCACGGAGGCGGGTCAAAATTTGTTCAGCATCGACACTGGCTTTGGGACAGCCAAGGGAAACCATGCCCACTTTAGGCGCGGAAAAAGAAGTATTCATAACGCGTTGAAATCCATAGGTAATCAAAAGCCAAAACAGAAAACCGGCTGCATAGGCAGCCGGTTGAACACAAAGCGGATTTTAGCGCATCCCCACGCGCTGTGCTGATTAACGTCCTTTAGCTTCTAAACGGTCAAGCTGTGCATGGACTTTATCCCACCCTTCTTCTGCTGCATCCTGCACTGGCTCTGCCGCCGGTATGGTATTCACCGCCGGTGCCGCTGGTGTGGATGCCACGTCTAACGGTATGTTCATTTTAACTTCGGCCTCCACCTGTACCGACGGTGTGGGGTCGGTGGCTACGGGTGTTGCTGGCGGTAAGCTGGGGATGGCCGTTGGGGTATGTGTTGGCGCGGCGACGGTTTCTGCTGGCCCATTAGGGTTTAGCCCTGGTTGCAGGGTTTCCGTTTGATTTGGGCGTACGATATTAGGCCGTGGCTCAATCGGTGCTTGGCTTTGTGTTAACCAAGTAAAGCCAGCGAAACTGATACCCAGCAACGCAAAGACAAGTGCTGCAATAAAAACAGTTCGCATCGATTTAGGCTGCCTGTGAGCTAGGTTCAATCCGCGCTACAAACAAACCACTGCCACTTTGCACAATGCGTGCATTCGGGGCTTGTTGTTGAATATCACGAATCACGCTGCTTGGCGTCCCATTGGGCACTTGGACAATCATCCGGCCACCATTGCGCCGCGCCAAATCGTTCATTCGCTGATAGGCTGTGGCGGCTTTGGGATGTAAACGTCCACCGGTAACTGTACTGTCATAGCGTGTTTTGACGGTGAAATCATCAAGCTGGCGCGATTGGCTGTTGCGTGGTTTTTCGCTATTGGCGGGGGCGGTATAAGGACGGGTACGTACTTGGGGGGCAATCCCTGTATCACGGCGGATTGATTCAGCGGTGGTTAATGCGTCTTCGAGTTCACGTTGACGTTGTTCATAACCAATCAGCGCACCGGCTCCGCCACCAATGGCCGCACCAATTAACGCGCCTTCTCGTCCGCCAACAATCGCCCCTGCTGCACCACCAATCAGTGCACCAAGACCGGCACTGCGTGCCACGGAAGTTTGACTACGACCCGTGTTAGGATCGACGGTGCTACAGCCACTCACAGCTAACATCGCTGCCGCGACAAGGCCGCAAAGATAGCGTTGTTGCATAAGAAGCTCCCTTCTGTTTTTGTTTAATAGTTTGCAATATTAAAACAGGCTGAGGACAAATATTCATCTATATTAAGCGGTGCCCTAGCCTCCGCTAGCTGGCGGAGAGAATGTTCAAGCGTGCACCAACCATGGGTTGATGATTTGCAAGCCATCGATCCCCTCAAAGTCAGACACATTACGTGTTGCTAAAATCAGATTGTGCGTGAGTGCAATGGCAGCAATTTGGGCATCTTCGGTGCTAATGGGGCGCCCCATGCGCGTCCGTTGGGCGACAATCGTTGCGTAATGGAGTGCTGCATACTCATCGAATGGCAGGCAGCGTTCGCCGAAGTCCTCTTCGAACATTGCTTGCGCTGCTTGTGTCAAGGCCGATTGACGTTTCCCCGCTGGCATCAATGCCAAACCGAGTGCAATTTCAGCGCGGCTAATGGCACAGACCCATACTTGTTCAGCAGGGAGGCGATCCAGCCATGTTGTCACTGCTTCAGAAGGTTGTGGACGCATGAATTCGGACAACACATTGGTATCGAGCAATTTCACAGCGCGTTAACCCCAATCCGGTGGGGTGCGTGGTAGCTGGCGCGAGGGAAGCTCAAAATCTGCCTCAGCCACTTCCGCAAAACGCTGTTTTAGTCGTTGTCCTAAGGGTTGTGGTTGGGATACCCGCACCAAAGCTTCACGCAGAATGCGGCGAGCTTCTTCTTCCATCGACACCCCATGCTGTGCAGCGCGGATACGCAGCGATTGCTTGATGGAGTCGTCCATATTCCGAATCGTCAAGGTTGCCATAGCGACACCTTTTGAGTGATATCAACGACAGTATTGTAGTCATTGATATCACTCCTCGCAAAGCGGACTCGGCGTTGCTTTTGCGGTTTAGCCGACGGGATGTGAGCTTAAATAAATTTGGTTGCTAACCAGAATAAGCCACCAGAGAGCAAAATAGTTGCTGGGAGAGTGAAGACCCATGCCAGTAAAATACTGCGGACTGTGCTGCCTTGTAAGCCACTGCGGTTTGCTACCATTGTCCCTGCGACAGCAGAAGATAACACATGCGTGGTAGAGACCGGCATACCGGTGAAACTGGCAATCCCAATCGCCAACGAAGCGGTGATTTGTGCTGATGCACCTTGGGCATAAGTCATACCGGTTTTGCCGATTTTTTCACCCACGGTTAACACAATCCGCTTCCAGCCCACCATCGTACCTAAACCCAGAGCCAAGGCAATCAAGACAATCGCCCATTGTGGTGCATATTCCGTAGGAACCACCAAATCTTTACGCAGCTTGTTTAAGTCAGCTTTATCGGTGGAAGGTAAACCGGGCAATGCTGCTACTTTTTTCGCGGTATTGTCCAAGCACAGAATCAAACGGCGGACTTGACGGCGATCATCAACATTTAAGTCGGCATAGCCCTTCAAACCATCTAACCGTTGTTGCAACAAGGCAATAGCAGGCAACGTGGTTTCGGCTTCACAAGCAAACGCCTCGGGCAACACAATGCCGGCTTTGCGCGGTGGTTTGACATGCTCACTTAGCAAAGCGGCATGGCGCTGATAAAACTCGCCCATTTGTACCGCTGCGGCGCGGGTACGTTCAATTTGATAAGGTGTATTTGTCAAATCAAGCACAAATTGTGTGGGTGCCAAACCAATCAACACCAGCATTAACAGCCCAATCCCCTTTTGACCATCATTTGAACCGTGGGCAAAACTTACGCCCATAGCCGAGGCAATCAAGGTAAAACGTGTCCAGAACGGTGGGCGTTTTTTGCCATCAAAGTTTTTCCGTTCTTCGGGGGTGAAATGCAAGCGGGTATTGCTGGCATAACGGCGTAACACCAATAACATGCCGCCGGCAACCAAGAAACCAACTGTTGGCGAAATTAACAGCGACAGCATGATATCGATGGCTTTGCCGGTGTTAATCCCTTGATTCAGTGGAATACCGTTCATCAGCGAATGGGCAATCCCCACACCGAGAATTGAACCAATCAAAGTATGTGAACTCGAAGCTGGCAAACCAACATACCACGTGCCGAAGTTCCATAAAATTGCCGAGGCCAACAGGGCAAAGACCATCACGAGGCCATGACCCGAGCCGACATTAAGAATCAGCTCGACGGGTAATAAATGGACGATGGCATAGGCAACACCCAATCCACCGAGCATCACCCCAAAAAAGTTAAAAATACCGGATGCCACCACCGCCAAATTAGCGGGCATGGCTTTGGTGTAGATCACGGTCGCAACAGCATTCGCTGTGTCGTGAAAACCATTGATAAATTCATAGGCGAGAACAAAAAACAACGCCAATAGCAGACTGGCGCTGGCACCGAGCGACAGATCGTGAAAAAGCTCGAACATGAGAGGGAAACAAGGAGTCAAAGACGGGCGCTATTATTGCCGAAACAAGGCTGCTTTAGATGAATTTTCATCAAAAAGAAACATTATTTTAATCTTGTAGGGCTGTTTTGCCCAAAAATGGTGCGTTGTTGCTGTTAAGGCTGTCTTGCTGTCGCATCAATATAAGAAATGACCCAGCAGCTGATCGCTGTTTGCATACAATATGTGTTTCAATGGCGTCGCTGAATCGCCACTGTTGCGGCCATCCCGCACACAGTTGGCATTTGCGATATTTCCATTCGAATGTGTCTCTCTTTTCTACCCCAGAGAGACCTCCCTTAGACAAGAAAGGCAGTGTTGCGACTATGGTATGGACCGTGAATGACAGTAGAAATGTATATGGCATTCGTCACTGGGGCGTCAACTTTTTTGATGTTGGTGAACAAGGGAATGTCATTGTGCGGCCGAATGGTCGTGAAGGCGCCGAGGTCGATTTATACCAGCTGACACATACGCTGCGTGACAATGGTTTATCACTGCCCTTATTGGTGCGTTTCCCCGATATTTTGACCCAACGTGCGCGCCGTATCGTCGAGGGATTTACGCAAGCGCAAGCTGAATATGATTATCCAGCTGGCTATACCCTACTCTATCCGATTAAGGTCAACCAGCAAGAAGCAGTGGTCAAAGGGATTATTGCCGACAGTAGTTTGCCGATTGGACTCGAAGCTGGTTCAAAGCCTGAGTTGATGGCTGTGTTGGCATTGGCTCCACAGGGCGCCACCATTGTCTGCAATGGCTACAAGGACCGTGAATTTATTCATCTTGCTCTGATTGGACAAAAGCTTGGTCATCGCGTGTTTATCGTGATTGAAAAAGAATCCGAAGTGCAATTGGTGATTGAAGAAGCCCAACGCCTAGGGGTGATGCCAAATGTTGGGTTGCGGGTGCGGTTATCTTCGCTGGCCAGCAGTCGGTGGGCTGATTCCGGTGGCGATAAGGCAAAATTTGGTTTATCGGCGGCGCAATTGATTGCGGTCAGTGAGCGTTTTATTGCGGCAGGGCTGAAACAAGCGGTACGCCTACTCCATTTCCACATGGGATCACAAATTGCCAATATTGCCGACTATCGGCGTGGTTTCCGTGAAGCGTTGCGTTACTACGGCGAATTATCCGCCTTGGGGTTACCGCTCGATCATTTGGATGTCGGCGGTGGCTTAGGTGTGGATTATGATGGCACACAATCGCGCAATGACAGTTCCGTCAACTATTCCATCGGTGAGTATGCAGAAACCATCATTAGCATGGTGAAAGACTTTTGCGCCGAGCAAGCGATTCCATGTCCGCATGTGATGAGTGAATCTGGACGTGCGTTAACTGCCCACCATGCCGTATTGGTGGTCAATGTCACCGATGTGGAGCGTGCTAACGATAGCGTGCCATCGGTGAGCAGCGAGGAGCTTGAACAGCTGGCGACACCTGTAGTCAAGTTATATGAACTTGCCACTTCCACCGATATTTTAACCGCCACAGAAACCTATTTCCGTGCCGGTCAGTATGTGTCAACGGTGGCGGAAATGTATGTCGATGGTGCTGTGTCGTTGCGTGAAAAAGCGCTGGCTGAACAGTGCTATGCTGCCTTATGTCGCCGCATTTATGGGGCATTGAATACCCTACAACGCTCACACCGACCGGTATTCGATGAACTAGGCGAGAAACTGGCAGATAAGTACTTCTGCAACTTTAGCGTGTTCCAATCGCTGCCAGATACTTGGGCCATCGATCAATTATTGCCTATTGCGCCTATTCACCGTTTACAAGAAGCCCCCACCCGCCGTGCTGTGTTACAAGACCTAACCTGCGATTCCGATGGCCGTGTAACACAGTATGTCGATCAACAGAGTATTGAATCGACCATGCCTGTGCATGATGTGGCGGTGGGTGAAGAATATCTGTTGGGTGTCTTTTTAGTCGGCGCTTATCAAGAGATTTTGGGCGATATGCACAATCTGTTTGGCGATACCGATAGCGTCAACGTGTATGTCGATGCCTCGGGCGCGGTGCGCTTTGGCGGCGTGGAAGTTCACGACACGATCGAAGACATGCTGCGTTATGTCCATCTGCAACCCGATGAATTGATGAATCGTTATCGTGATAAGGTGTGGGCCGCCTCGACCTTGAGCGGTGATGAACGCCGTCACTTCTTAGAAGCATTGCGAACTGGCTTAACCCATTCCTCTTATTTGGTGGTGTAAATGCAAACACCGGATCGGTATTGGGATATTTTTTGTCGTGTCGTAGATAATTATGGCGACATTGGGGTGTGTTGGCGTTTAGCACAACAGCTGGCGCAAGACTATGCCCTACCGATTCGGCTGTGGGTAGATGACTTGGTGAGCTTTGCTCATATTGAATGCCGTGTGCAAAGTCATCTACCAAAACAAACGGTGGACGGCATCACCATTTATCACTGGGTCTTAGAACCAGAGTCGCTTACCCCGGGTGAAGTGGTGATTGAGGCATTTGCCTGCGGTCTGTCTGACGCCTTTTTACAGGCGATGGCACGCTGCCAACCACCGCCACAGTGGATTAACCTAGAATATCTTTCCGCAGAGGCATGGGTAGAAGGCTGTCATCTGAGCCAATCGCAGCATCCGCGCTTGCCATTACAACAAACCTTTTTCTTTCCCGGATTTTCTAGCAATACCGGTGGTGTTCTGGGCAGTGATGCCAGCTTGCGGGCTCGCGATGATTTTTTAGCTGATGCACTGCAACAAGCTGATTTCTGGCAACAACTTGGCCTATCGGCTCCTGCGGTGGATGAACTCACCATTTCTGTTTTTACCTACGAACCGCCAGCATTGGTGAGTTGGTTACAAGTGTTAGAACACAGTCCACAGCCAGTACGCTTGTTAATACCGAACGACCGCACTGCGAGAATGGTGGCGGCTTACTACGAACATCCTTTTACAGCGGGGGCTTGTCTGCAACGAGGTAAGCTCACGCTGCATAACCTAGCATTTGGCAACCAAGCTTTTTTTGATCGTTTGTTGTGGAGCTGTGACATCAATTTTGTCAGGGGCGAAGATTCTTTTGTACGAGCGCAGTGGGCGGCCAAACCTTTTTTCTGGCATATCTATCCCACCGAGGACGGCGCCCATTGGCAGAAATTAGAAGCTTTTTGGCAGGGTTACAGCGCCTCATTACCTGCTGACCTACAACAACTGGGTTGGTCTAATTGGCATTGGTTAAATGCGGATGTTGTACCAGAGGTTGGGCAGTTGGCGATGCAATGGCAAACCTGGCTCGATTATCTTCCCCAGTGGCAACGCCATGCCCGAGATTGGCAACGTCAGCTCTCACAACACGGACATCTTGCCGCCAATTTAGTACGTTGGGTACGGCGATAACACCGTTTCGCTCTGTTTTTTCCTCTGTTTTATCAAGCAGAGGGACATTTTCCTTGTATCTATTCTAAGCACCAAAAAAGAGCAGAGTAAGCTGCTTCTCTGTGCTGAACGATAAGCGAGGTTGCTCGAGTTGTGGGTTTTCCTGCACCAGATTTGATTTCTTAAATTTATCTTAAGAAAAATCTCTTTCATAAACAAATGCCTATAAAAATAGGCATTAGGCTTGCTTATGGTGCGTCCAACTTGCAATCAATCCTTGGAGATAGGCAGATGGATCACAGTTATAGTGCACAAGATGTGCTTTTTATCTTGTTGGGCGCCATTATGATTTTGGCGATGCATGCTGGTTTTGCTTTTTTAGAGTTGGGAACGGTGCGCCGAAAAAACCAAGTGAATGCCTTGGTTAAAATTCTGACCGACTTTGCTGTGTCGGCCTTGGCTTACTTTTTCATCGGCTATAGCGTTGCGTATGGCGTCAATTTCTTTGCTTCAGCACAAGAGATGACCAGCAACCACGGTTATGACTTGGTTAAATTCTTCTTTTTATTGACTTTTGCTGCGGCAATTCCAGCAATTGTGTCCGGCGGTATTGCTGAACGGGCACGTTTCCATCCGCAAACATTAGCCACCTGTATTCTTGTTGGTTTGGTCTATCCATTTTTTGAAGGCATTGCTTGGAATGGTCATTTTGGTTTGCAAGATTGGTTGCAACAGCAATTTGGTGCCACTTTCCATGATTTTGCCGGATCGGTGGTGGTGCATGCGGTGGGGGGATGGATTGGTCTAGCTGCTGTTCTACACTTAGGCGCCCGTAAAGGTCGTTATTCGCGTGAAGGCCACGTAGCAGCGCATCCGCCTTCTTCCATTCCATTTTTGGCACTGGGCGCATGGATCTTAATTGTTGGCTGGTTTGGCTTTAATGTGATGAGTGCACAAAAAATCGAGGGCATTAGCGGTTTGGTGGCGATGAATTCGTTAATGGCAATGGTGGGCGGCACTTTGGTGGCGATGGTGATGGGGAAAAATGACCCCGGGTTTATCCATAACGGCCCGCTGGCTGGTTTGGTTGCCGTCTGCGCAGGTTCTGACATCATGCACCCAATCGGTGCTTTGGTTGTTGGATCGGTGGCAGGTGCGATTTTTGTATGGATGTTCACCGTGACCCAAAACCGTTGGAAAATCGATGATGTTTTAGGTGTGTGGCCGTTGCATGGTATCTGTGGCGTATGGGGTGGCCTTGCCGCTGGCATCTTTGGGCAACAGGCTCTGGGCGGTTTGGGGAATGTCAGCTTGATGGCACAACTGATTGGTACTGGGTTAGGCGTGGTGATTGCTTTTGTCGGGGGCTATGTGGTGTATGGAGTGTTAAAGAAAACCATCGGCATTCGATTAGATGAGGAAGAAGAATTTAATGGGGCTGACTTGTCTATCCATCGCATTACCGCTACACCTGAACGAGAAACCCATTTCTAATGTTGACTTGTTAAAAAGCCTCATCGAAATCAGATGAGGCTTTTTTGTTTTGCTATCCAAGTTTTTCACTTAAGCCACTGCTTCGTTGCACCCTTTTTCCGATGGCTCTTTTCAAAACCTCTTTTCCATTAGGGGGGAAAACCAAAGTGCATTTCTCTTTTGAACGTGTAATGGCTGTGTAAATCAGTTCTGAAGTCAGAATTGCACTGTGTTGATCGGGAATGACTAATACGGTATGAGTAAATTCTGAACCTTGAGATTTATGAACCGTCATCGCGAAGACAGTTTCTACATCGTTTAAGCGAGATGGAACCACCCATTTAATCACTCCCTTGGCTACTTTAAAGGCAACACGCAGTTCAGGTTGACCATCTTCTTTTTCTGGGTCAGACCATCTTAGCGTGATACCAATATCACCATTCATCAGATCTAAATTATAATTGTTTTTTGTTACCATCACTGGCCGACCGTGATACCAGCTTTTTCTATCTGAAAGAATGTTGAGTTCATGCTTAATATGGTTTTCGACAACCTGATTGACCCCTTCAACACCCCATGCCCCTTCCCGAATGGCTGTTAAAATCTGAAAATCATTATACGTGTCTAATACTTTCTCTGCCCATTGGTCTTGGGTGTTTGATATTTTTGTTTTTTGAATGGATAAGTTCTGATTTTTTAACAAGTCAAGGTATGGCTTATAGCTGTTTAATAAATCAAGCCACTGTTTATTTTTGTAATCATGGATGGTTATTGTGGCAACAGTATCGTTTTTCTTAAAGAAGGGAACAAATTTCTCCTCCCATAACTCATGCTGTTGCTTAAGTTCGGCATAGAGATACTGTTGCAGCAACTTAGCTAACTGACCAATGCCCTCTTCGGCATTAAAACGGTGGCTATGTCGTAACATCACAATATGATCAGCGACTGCTGGAGAGGAATCGTCAAGTGTTGTTAATTGAATGCCTGTCATTTGTGTTAAATGATTGACTAAATTCGACGAAGCAAACAAAGTTGGCTCGTTTTGCTGTTTTAATTTCATTAACGGGTAGTCCATACATAGACTCCCTAACACTGTGCCTGCTTCTACGGAAGCTAATTGTTGGTGATCGCCCAGTAGAATTAAACGTGCATCTGGAGGTAAAGCGTCCAATAATTTAGCCATCATTTCTAAATCAATCATTGACGCTTCATCAATCACTAATACATCCAGTGGTAATTGCATATCAGAGTGATACTTAAACTTTCGACTTTCTGGCCGCGCGCCAAGTAAGCGATGTAATGTCGCCACCTGAGTTGGGAGTGCTGCTATCACTTTTTCTTTATCTTCTGCTGTTTTAAATAACGGAGATAAAGATTCTGATAGTGATTTTAATTGTTGACCGATTGATTCTGTTAATCGTGCAGCCGCTTTACCTGTTGGTGCAGCCAATCGAATCACCAATGGTTTTTGTTGCTGTTTAGATTGAAGTATTTGCAATGCTGCTAAAATTTTTACTACTGTAGTGGTTTTTCCCGTACCTGGCCCACCTGAAATCACAGCAAAACGCTGTTTGATAGCTAAAGCTGCAGCCACTTTTTGCCAATCTGGGGAAGTGTTACCTACTGGTGTTGGGAATAAGGCTGTCAATGTTTGTTGAATGGTTATATCGGGTAGACAGATATCAATTTTGTTTTTAAATCGCTGCTGTAAAGCATTAGCAACCTGACATTCATACCGATAATAACGACGTAAATAAAGCCGAGGGGAATCGAAATAAAGTGGGGCGACTGTATTAGGCTGGGTGCTCACACTATGAGATTGCAGCAAGATATCCGTCCACGCTTTTAAACTGATATGTTCAACCCAGTCCTTGAGCTGCCGTAGCTGAGCAATATCTTCCTCTTCTTCAACTCGAAGATGGATAACCTCACTTAAAGATTGGTCTAGCGGTAAGGCGGGGTGCCCTTTGCCCAAGTTAGCGCTGGTTAAGGCCGCAGCGAGTAGCACTAATGGATGTTCTTTTGGAGAACAGTCGTAAAGAAAACGAGCAAAGGCAACGTCTAGGGGGCGCAGGCCGTGATAGTGTTGCCATTGTTCCAGATCATGTAGCAAATCGTCGGTGGTCAGTAGCATGAGAGCGTTCTCTGTGAAAAATATGGCTTAATCATAAGGCAATAACAACTATCTGAAAAATGAGGAGCGATGACCATGCGAAAAAAACTACCCATCGGCATCCAAACCTTCGCCAAAATTCGCGAAGACAACCATTACTATATCGACAAAACCCCGATGGCTTACCAACTGGTGACACAGGGCAGCCATTACTTTTTATCCCGTCCACGTCGTTTCGGTAAAAGCTTGTTCCTCGATACCTTAGCTGAACTGTGGGCAGGGAATGAGGCATTATTTCAAGGACTGTGGATTCACGATAAATGGGATTGGTCGGTGTTCTATCCGGTGATTCGCATCAGCTTTGCCGAAGGTATCATGCACTCGCCTAAAGCATTACAAGAACGAATTCAGCATATTTTACAGTCCGAGGCAGAACGGTTTGGACTGAACTATCGTACCAATTCGATTGTTGATCGCTTCATTGACTTGATTCAGTACGCATATCAAAAATCAGGGCAACGGGTTGTCGTATTGGTGGACGAATACGACAAACCAATTCTCGATAATCTGACCAATCCAGAACTCGCCAAAGCGATGCGTGATGAACTGAGAAATTTATATTCAGTGATAAAAGGTCAGGATGCGGTAATTAAGTTCGTGTTTCTGACTGGGGTATCAAAATTCAGCAAAGTGAGTTTGTTCTCTGGGCTGAACAACCTGAATGACATCACCCTTGATGCCGAGTATTCAGCGATTTGTGGTTACACCGACCACGATATTGACACCGTTTTTGCACCAGAATTAGCTGGATTAGATCGAGAGCAGATTCGTGAGTGGTACAACGGTTATAACTGGCTAGGTGAATCGGTTTACAACCCATTTGATGTGCTGTTGTTGTTTCAAAAACGTCAATTCCGCGCCTATTGGTTTGAAACCGGCACACCGACTTTCTTAATTGACATCCTGCGCCAACGCCAAGCCTTTACCCCAGAGTTATCACAGTTGGTGACGATGGAAACGTTGTTATCGCGCTTTGATGTTGAAGACATCCCGACCGAAGCACTGATGTTCCAAACCGGCTATCTCACCATTGCGGATAGCTTCCACATGGGTGCCTTAACCGAATACACCCTGAAATATCCCAACTTAGAAGTCCAAGCCAGTTTAAATGGGGTATTGTTGGAAATG
>NZ_JBSQVP010000037.1:0-25158 GCF_055136605.1 Aquaspirillum sp.
TGAGCCAATATAAACACCATCGCATTTGCTGAAACCGTTGGTGAGTTTTTGCAGATCAAACCCCGATAACCAACGCTGCGGTTTGTTCGTATAACGTCGTAAGCTTCGATACTGCGTTTCGTTGCAAAAATTCCAAACCGTATTCACATCCCGCGCCATCGCCAGCAACGCTTTCGCGTGCTTGTCTTTGATGCGGAGTTTCAGGGTTTTGACGGTTTCCATGACAGAATTATAGCAAGCTGTTGTGATGAGCTGATTGATATTCAGAGATTAACAAATCATCCCGCTAGGCCGCTTTCAGCGTCCGCGCTCTTGACCTTGGGCTGAACCCCGAGGCTTTCCGCGCATTGGGTAACGGACAAGCCCAGCTCAACTCAGGCACAATAGCGGCCTTCATTCTGTTTCGGTTTTTTCTCGCATGAATCCTGTTGCTCTATCTCCCAAGCCAATCCACAGCTATCGTCCTTATCGTCGCCTATCACGGCCAGCGCCATTTTTGCCCATGTCACAGCAAGAAATGGCCGAATTAGGGTGGGACAGCTGCGACATTATTTTAGTGACTGGTGACGGTTATATCGATCATCCTAGCTTTGGGATGGCGTTGATTGGTCGTTTGTTAGAGGCACAAGGCTTTCGCGTTGGGATTATCAGCCAACCCGATTGGCACAGTGCCGACGCTTTTCGTGCCTTAGGCCGGCCCAATCTGTTTTTTGGTGTGACGGCAGGCAATATGGATTCGATGATTAACCGTTATACCGCGGATCGTCGCCCTCGTTCTGATGATGCTTACACGCCCGATGGTTTGCCAGATAAACGTCCCGACCGTGCCGTGGTGGTCTATGCACAGCGTTGTCGTGAGGCGTTTCCCGGCATTGGAGTGATGATTGGCAGTATCGAAGCCAGTTTGCGTCGGATTGCTCATTATGATTATTGGAGCGAAAAAGTCCGGCAATCGGTGTTGATTCATTCAAAAGCCGATATTTTACTTTATGGTAATGCTGAGCGCGCCCTGATTGAAATTGCCCATCGGGTCGCTGCCGGCGAGAAATTATCCGAAATTCGCGATGTGCGCGGCACCGCTTTTATTGCGCCACAGGGTTATTTGCCAGATGGTGATTGGATTGAGGTCGATTCCACTACCGTCGATGCCCCTGGACGTGTGGAGCCACATCCCGATCCCTATGCGATGGAACCCACGCCAACCGCAAGCGATACCAAGACTGACAACGGCGAGCAAACCGTTCAGCCAGTTCGTTTTATGTCATTGGCCGAGCGTGTCGCGGCACGGCGGGCGCAACGTCACAAAACGGTGGTGCGGATTCCAGCTTTTGAGGCGGTGGCTTACGATCCTGTTTTATATGCCCATGCCAGCCGCACCCTGCATCTTGAGTCCAATCCGGGTAATGCCCGCGCCTTGGTGCAATTACATGGCGAACGCGATGTGTGGCTCAACCCACCGCCTTTGCCGTTAAAAACCGAGGAGATGGACCATGTGTATGGTTTGTCATACGCCCGCCATCCACACCCTAGCTATGGTTCTGCGCGTTTTCCGGCGTGGGAGATGATTCGTTTTTCGGTCAACATTATGCGCGGTTGTTTTGGCGGCTGTACGTTCTGTTCTATCACCGAACACGAAGGACGGATTATTCAAAGCCGCTCGGAAGGCTCGATTCTGCGCGAGATTGAAGAAATTCGTGACAAAACCCCCGGCTTTACCGGCCAAATTTCCGATTTAGGTGGGCCAACGGCAAATATGTACCGTTTGACCTGTAAAGATCCAAAAATTGAATCTTCCTGTCGTCGCTTGTCTTGCGTCTATCCCGGGATTTGTGAAAATCTGAACACCGACCACGATCCGTTAATTCGCCTGTATCGCAAAGCACGCGCCCTACCCGGTATTAAAAAAATCACCATCAGCTCTGGCCTGCGTTATGACTTGGCGGTGGAATCGCCGGAATATATTAAGGAACTGGTGACGCACCATGTCGGTGGTTATTTAAAAATTGCGCCGGAACATACCGAAGCTGGGCCTTTGTCGAAGATGATGAAGCCGGGGATTGGCAGTTATGAGCGTTTCAAGAAATTATTTGAGCGTTTCTCGCGTCAAGCAGGGAAAAAACAGTATTTAATCCCTTACTTTATCGCTGCCCACCCAGGTACCAGTGATGAGGATATGTTGAATTTAGCGTTGTGGCTCAAAGCAAATGACTTCCAGCCCGATCAGGTGCAAACCTTCACTCCCACGCCGATGGCGCTGGCAACGACGATGTGGCATACCGGACGTAATCCGTTGAAAAAGCTGGCGCGGAGTTCGGAAAAGGTGGATGTGGTGCGTGATGGTTATCGTCGGAAGTTGCATAAGGCGTTTTTGCGTTATCACGACCCGAAAAATTGGCCATTGTTGCGCGAGGCGATTGAGAAAATGGGGCGTAGTGAGTTAATTGGCTATGGGCCGGAGTGTTTGATTCCGCCGGCGGATAACCAAGCCGGTCAACGCCCCCGCTCACCTCGCGCCAACGGCCTGCCGCCTCGGCCAGCGAATAAGGTGCAAATTAAACGCCCCGGTTCCAAACCCCTCACCGCCAGCGCTGCACGAAAACGGGCGCGTTGATTGTTTGAAGTGTAATGGTTGATAGGGTTGGGTTGACAATATCAACCCAACCTACACTAGTTCTATTTAGAGATAACGACAACGATCGCCGCGTAAAAACCCCTGCCATTCCAAAGGCAGGCCGCGAGAGAAGCCAATTACCTTAAATAACTCACCCATTTCCGCCGTTGACAGCAGTTTTTGCACTGCATTAGCGTGTGGCAAATAATGGGTGATGTCTTCAGGATTGAACTGTGCCAGCTGGTCGAGAATGCCCGCGTTGATCAAATACTGTGCTTGTGTGGTATAGCCTTGCAAATCCAGCCCATGTTGCAAACCAATCTCTGCCACCGTGGTAAAGTCAATATGCGTGGTGATGTCCTGCAGCCCCGGCCATAAAAAAGGATCGGCATGAGCATGATGGCGATAGTGACACATCAATGTGCCTTGCCGCCGTTGTGGGTGGTAATACTCATCACGAGGAAAACCATAGTCAAACAACAAAATCGCGCCACGCTGCAAACGCTCGGCTAAGGTGTGCATAAAACCCGCCGCAGCCAGTTGAACTTCGCTCAGATAATCCGGCCCGGGTTCCAACAAGGCAACAGCAGCTTGCAAGCGTGGGTCTTGAATCGGTCGATCAGCCCAGACAAAACCATCCTCTGACCATGCCACCCCTCGCTGCCAAGGCTGTTGGGTGGGGTCCCAATACACCAATTCACATGGGATGGCATCAAGTACTTCATTCCCGATCACCACCGCTTCAATCTGGTCTGGTAATGCACTGAGCCAAACTACCCGTGACAATAACGCTGGGCATTCTTGCATTAAATAATCGCGCTGTCGGGCGGCAAGATCGGCTGATATTTCAACAATATAGTAATGCGTTGGCAGTGCCTGTTGTTGTGCCAGTGCTTTCAATAAATCTGCTGCCAAACGGCCACTGCCTGCACCAAATTCGATCACCGTATTTCCGCTCAACGGTAACAGCGGGGCAATGTCGGCGGCGAGGGTGGCGGCAAACAGGGGGGTGATTTCTGGTGCGGTCACAAAATCACCGCTGCTGCCAAATTTATAGCTGTGGCCACTGTAATAACCGAGGTGTGGGGTATAAAGCGCCGCCTGCATATAGTCGGCAAACGAGATCCACCCCCCCCTATCAGCAATCTGTTGTTGTATCTGCTGCATCAAACGTTGGGAACTTAACAGCGCGTCGTGGTCAGGAATAGGTAAAGCACTCACAGCAATCTTTCTGTTAGCAATTGGGCAAAGGGTGCATTATTACATTGTTTTTCGCGCCTTTTCGCAGGCACAATCTGCCGACAATTTTTTCATGGTGATAGGGATTTCAGATGACAGTGATGCCACAGGAAACAGCCCCTGTTGTTCTCATCACAGGTGGAGCAAAACGGGTGGGCGCGGCGATTGCGCGTCAACTGCATCAAGTCGGTGCGCGGGTGATGTTGCACTATCGCGCTTCAGCAACCGCAGCAGAAGCCCTAGCGGCTGAACTGAATCAACAGCGTCCACACTCGGCAGCCTGTGTGCAGGCCGATTTATTAGAGACTGCGCGCTTGCCCGAGATGATCCATCACACCCTCAATTGTTTTGGGCGTTTAGATGGTTTGGTGAACAACGCTTCCAGCTTTTTCCCAACCGCACTGGGCAATATTACCGAGGCCGATTGGCATGATTTGATTGGTAGCAACCTCAAAGCACCGCTGTTTTTATCACAAGCCGCTGCGCCCTATTTACGGGCAGCAGGTGGGGCAATTGTTGGCCTGATTGATATTCACGCAGAACGCCCGATGCCGGGGCATGTGGTGTATAACTTGGCCAAAGCAGGGCATGCACAGTTAATTCGTACCCTTGCGATTGAGCTGGCGCCACAGGTACGAGTCAATGGTGTGGCCCCCGGTGCCAATGTGTGGCCTGAGGGAGAGTCGGTATTTTCTGACCCTGTGCGGCAACGAATCGAAGACAGCATTCCTCTACAACGAGTGGGAACGCCAGAGGATTTAGCAAAAACGGTGGCGTTTTTGCTGTTTGATGCGCCGTATATTACGGGGCAGATTATTGCGGTCGATGGTGGAAGAAGCATTCATTTACCCTAATAAAACGGCATGAAACCGTTTTATATGCAGTAAATAGGCCATTTTCGATCATATCCTGTCATAATGACAAAATGCCGTTACGGGTAGTCAAATGACAAGCGGCATCTCCGGCCCTGCCAACGGGGTAAATTTATGCTCTAAATTGGTGCATTGCAGCATCTTGAATTGGCATGGGCTTCCCGTTATATTCGATGGTTGCCTCTTAAATTTTCTTTTCGTACAGGCCGAAGCGTCGAGAACGACACTCGGCTTTTTTCGTCACTGGTCGTGAAACACAGGCCAGGCAATTTTGAAGGAATGCGTGTGATGGAACCGGCAGTACCAGAACGGCAGGGGTTGTACGACCCCGCCAACGAGCACGACGCTTGCGGCGTGGGCTTTGTGGCCCATGTCAAGGGTCAAAAGTCCCATAATATCGTCGAACAGGGTTTGTTAATCCTGAAAAACCTCGATCACCGTGGCGCCGTGGGTGCCGATCCACTGCAAGGTGACGGTGCCGGTATCCTGATCCAAATTCCGGATCAGTTCTATCGCGAGGACATGGCGAAACAAGGTGTGGAGTTGCCTCCAGTTGGCGAATATGGCGTGGGGATGGTGTTCTTGCCCCAAGAAGCCGCTTCTCGCCACGCCTGTATGGAAGAGATTGAGCGTTCTATCGCTGCCGAAGGTCAACGGTTGTTGGGCTGGCGCGATGTGCCGGTCAATCGTGATATGCCGATGTCGCCCACGGTGCGCGCTAAAGAGCCAGTGATTAAACAGGTGTTTGTCGGACGTGGTCCAGATGTCTTTGTGACCGATGCCCTAGAACGCAAGCTGTATATCATCCGTCGCCGTGCCGCGAATGCGATTAAAACGCTCAACTTAAAACACGGCCAAGAGTTTTATGTGCCTTCGTTCTCGGCTCGTACCGTGAACTACAAAGGCTTGTTATTGGCCGATCAGGTCGGTGTGTACTACCTCGACCTGCAAGACAAGCGCACTGTCTCGGCTTTGGCCTTGGTGCATCAACGCTTCTCGACCAATACGTTCCCGACTTGGGATTTGGCGCACCCCTTCCGTTACATTGCCCACAATGGTGAAATCAACACCGTACGCGGCAACGTCAACTGGTTTAAGGCGCGTGAACAAGCCATTTCTTCACCGATTCTCGGCGAAGATCTGAAGAAAATTTGGCCATTACACTACCCCGGTCAATCCGATTCCGCTTCGTTTGATAACGCACTGGAATTGTTGGTGATGGGCGGCGGCTATTCATTAGCCCATGCGGTGATGTTGATGATTCCAGAAGCGTGGGAAAAACACGCGCTGATGGACGAAAATCGCCGTGCTTTCTATGAATATCACGCTGCGATGATGGAACCGTGGGATGGCCCTGCGGCGGTGGCCTTTACCGATGGTCGTCAAATCGGTGCTACCCTCGACCGCAATGGCTTGCGTCCAGCCCGTTATTTGGTCACCGATGATGATTTGGTGGTGATGGCGTCGGAATCCGGTGTGTTGCCGATTCCCGAGAAGAAAATCGTCAAAAAATGGCGTTTGCAGCCCGGCAAAATGTTCCTGATCGACATGGAACAAGGCCGCATTATTGATGATAAAGAGCTGAAAGATTCGCTGGCGAATTCCAAGCCTTATCGTGAGTGGATCGAAAAAATCCGCATCAAACTCGATGAAGTGCCGGCGCCAGCAGAAAAAGCCCCGACACCTCAAGCCTCGTTGCTCGACCGTCAGCAAGCTTTTGGCTACACCCAAGAAGACATCAAAGTGATCTTGGAGCCAATGCTGCAAAACGGTGAAGAAGCCACTGGTTCGATGGGTACCGACTCGGCGCTGCCGGTGTTGTCGAAGAAAAACAAAACCCTCTATACCTACTTCAAGCAACTGTTTGCCCAAGTGACCAACCCACCTATCGACCCAATTCGTGAAGAATTAGTGATGTCGTTGGTGTCGTTTATTGGCCCGAAACCCAACTTGCTCAATACCGCTGATATCAACCCACCGATCCGCTTAGAAGTGGCACAACCGGTGTTGTCGTTCGGCGATATGGAAAAACTGCGTAATATCGAGCAGTACACCTCGGGCAAATTCCGTTCTTTCGAACTCGACATCTGCTATCCGGTGGCATGGGGCAAAGAAGGGATTGAGGCACGTTTGGCTTCGCTGGCAGCGGACGCCGAAGATGCGGTGCGTTCTGGTGCCAACATCCTGATCGTCTCCGACCGCAAGGTGGATGCAGACAATGTGGCGATTCCAGCATTGTTAGCCACCTCAGCGATTCATCAACACTTGGTGAAAAAAGGCCTGCGTACCTCTGCTGGCTTAGTGGTGGAAACTGGTTCGGCGCGTGAAGTGCATCACTTTGCCTTGTTGGGTGGCTATGGTGCAGAAGCGGTGCATCCGTTCTTGGCGTTAGAAACCATCGAGAGCTTGGCCAAGGGCGATGCAGAAAAAGCCGAGAAATTCACGAAAAACTTCATCAAAGCCGTGGGTAAAGGGCTGTGTAAAGTGATGTCCAAAATGGGCATCTCGACTTATATGTCCTACACCGGCGCGCAAATTTTTGAAGCGATTGGTCTGCAAAAAGACTTCGTTGAAAAATACTTCACCGGCACGCCCTCGAACATCGAGGGGATTGGTGTGTTTGAAGTGGCAGAAGAAGCGATTCGTCTGCACAGCGACGCTTTCTCGCCCGATCCTGTGTTAGCCAATATGTTGGATGCTGGTGGTGAATACGCCTTCCGTATTCGCGGCGAAGAACATATGTGGACGCCCGATTCCATTGCCAAGCTGCAGCACTCCACCCGTTCTGGTAAGTACGAAACTTACAAAGAATACGCCAAGCTGATTAACGACCAGACCAAGCGTCATTTGACCTTGCGCGGCTTGTTCGATTTCAAATTTGCTGCTGAGTCGATTCCATTAGAGGAAGTCGAACCCGCAAAAGAGATCGTAAAACGCTTTGCGACGGGGGCGATGTCCTTAGGTTCGATCTCGACCGAAGCCCATACCACCTTGGCGATTGCGATGAACCGCATTGGTGGTAAGTCCAACACCGGCGAGGGTGGCGAAGATGCAAAACGCTTCTTGCCATTAAAAGCCGGTCAAAAATTGTCGGAAGTGGTCGGGGTGTCCCGTATTGAGCGCGATTATGTGTTCAAAGAGGGCGATTCCCTGCGTTCGGCGATTAAACAAGTGGCATCGGGTCGCTTTGGTGTGACCACGGAATATCTGGTCAATGCTGACCAAATTCAGATCAAGATGGCGCAAGGGGCAAAACCGGGCGAAGGCGGTCAATTGCCGGGGCATAAAGTCTCGGAATACATCGGCTTCTTGCGTCACTCGGTGCCGGGCGTCGGTTTGATTTCGCCACCTCCACACCACGATATCTATTCCATCGAAGACTTGGCACAGCTGATTCACGATTTGAAAAACGCCAACGACCGCGCTTCTATCTCGGTCAAACTGGTGTCTGAAGTCGGTGTCGGTACGGTGGCTGCCGGTGTAGCAAAAGCGAAAGCTGACCATGTAGTGATTGCTGGTTTTGACGGGGGGACGGGCGCTTCGCCAGTGTCGTCGATCAAACATGCTGGGACACCGTGGGAACTGGGTTTGGCTGAAACGCAACAGACCTTGGTGCTTAACCGTCTGCGTTCGCGGATCCGTGTGCAAGTTGATGGCCAAATGAAAACCGGCCGCGATGTGGTAATTGGTGCATTGTTAGGGGCGGATGAGTTTGGCTTTGCCACTGCGCCGTTGGTGGTCGAAGGCTGCATCATGATGCGTAAATGTCACCTCAACACCTGCCCAGTCGGCGTTGCGACACAAGACCCTGAATTGCGTAAGCGTTTTACCGGTCAGCCTGAGCATGTGGTCAACTACTTCTTCTTTGTAGCTGAAGAAGTGCGCGAATTGATGGCACAACTGGGGATTCGTAAGTTTGATGATCTGGTGGGCCGTGTCGATCTGCTGGAAACCCG
The DNA here is from genome assembly GCF_055136605.1 of Aquaspirillum sp. Lineage (NCBI taxonomy): Bacteria > Pseudomonadati > Pseudomonadota > Betaproteobacteria > Neisseriales > Aquaspirillaceae > Aquaspirillum > Aquaspirillum sp. The sequence goes on from NZ_JBSQVP010000037.1 coordinate 8,679, forward strand.
TGCTGGTATTGAACATTGGAAAGCCAAAGGCTTAGATTTCTCGAAAATCTTCCATCAGCCTGCGGTGCCTGCCGATGTGTCGCGCCGTCATACCGAAGTGCAAGACCACGGTTTGGACAAAGCGTTGGATCACAAGCTGATTGAACAAGCGAAACCTGCGCTGGAAAAAGGCCAAAAAGTTCAAATCGAAACCGCTATTACCAACGTCAACCGCACCTGCGGCACGATGTTGTCGGGCGAGGTGGCACGTCGTTATGGCCATGCAGGTCTGCCAGATGACACCATCCACGTCAAATTGACTGGTACAGCAGGGCAAGCGTTTGGGGCTTTCTTGGCCAAAGGCGTGACCTTGGAACTGACCGGCGAGGGTAACGATTACGTTGGTAAAGGGTTGTCCGGTGGTCGCATCGTGATCAAACCACACCCCGATTTCCGTGGTGATACTCAACAGAACATTATTGTCGGTAACACAGTGATGTATGGCGCGACTGAGGGCGAAGCTTTCTTGTCGGGCGTGGGTGGCGAACGTTTCTGTGTCCGTAACTCTGGCGCTACCGCGATTGTCGAAGGCGTGGGCGATCATGGTTGTGAATACATGACCGGCGGTACCGTGGTGGTGTTGGGGATGACTGGTCGTAACTTTGCGGCGGGGATGTCGGGCGGTATTGCGTATGTGTTGGATGAAGAAGGTACATTCAAACACCGTTGCAATATGGCACAAGTGGCGTTGGAAAAAGTCTTGCCAGCCAGCCGCCATGCGCCGAACGAGCCCTTACATCGCGGCCAAGCCGATGAGGTGTTGTTGAAAGAGTTAATCACTCGTCACGTTGAACACACCGGCAGTGCTGTTGCCAAACGCATTCTGGCGGATTGGGAGCTGTATCGCGAAAAATTCGTCAAAGTTTATCCACATGAATACAAGCGCGCCCTCACCGAGTTGGCCGCTGCTGCACAGAAGGAGGCCGCATAAATGGGCAAGCCGACTGGTTTCATGGAGTTTGAACGCGTCGAAGAGGCCTACGAGCCGGTTGAAGCGCGTTTGAAACATTACAAAGAATTTGTCATTACCCTGTCTGACGACGAAGCCAAAACCCAAGGCGCACGTTGTATGGACTGTGGCATTCCGTTCTGTAACAACGGCTGCCCTGTGAACAACATCATTCCAGACTGGAACGATTTGGTTTACAAAGGCAACTGGAAACAGGCGTTGGATGTGCTGCATTCCACCAATAACTTCCCTGACTTTACTGGCCGCATTTGTCCTGCGCCATGTGAAGCCGCCTGTACCCTTGGCATTAACGCTGCGCCGGTTGGAATTAAATCCATCGAGCACGCGATTATCGACAAGGGTTGGGACATGGGCTGGGTGGTGCCGCAGCCTGCTTCGGTAAAAACCGGTAAAAAAGTGGCGATTGTTGGTTCTGGCCCTGCTGGTTTAGCCGCAGCGCAACAACTGGCGCGTGTCGGCCATGACGTAACCGTGTTCGAGAAATCGAGCCGTCTTGGTGGTTTGTTGGGGTTTGGGATTCCCGACTTCAAATTAAACAAAACCGTGATTGATCGCCGTGTGTCACAGATGCAGGCCGAGGGAGTGAACTTCCGTACCAAGGTCATCATTGGTGATAAGCATGTCCCTGCTGGTATCAATAACGACGCGACGACGGTGATTCCTGCTGAGCAGCTGAAGAAAGATTTTGATGCGGTGATTTTGGCGGCGGGTTCGGAAGTGCCTCGCGATTTACCTGTTCCGGGTCGTCAGTTGAAGGGCATTTATGCGGCGTTGGAGTTTTTGATTCCGCAAAATAAAGAAGTGCAACAAGGCCTCACCAATCCAATCAATGTGGAAGGTAAGCATGTGGTGGTGATTGGTGGTGGTGATACCGGTTCTGACTGTGTTGGCACCAGCTATCGTCAAGGTGCGGCGTCGGTGACGCAGTTTGAATTGATGCCTGCGCCTCCCGAACAGGAAGATAAGCCATTGGTATGGCCTTACTGGCCACTGAAAATGCGCACCTCGTCTTCGCATAAAGAAGGTGAGACCAAACGTGAATTTGCGGTTGCGACCAAAGAGTTCATTGATGATGGCGAAGGTAATGTGAAAGCGTTGCGCGCTGTGCGTGTTGAGTGGAAAGACGGCAAGATGATTGAAGTCGCGGGTAGCGAGTTCGAGATTCCTTGTGATGCGGCTTTCTTGGCAATGGGCTTTACCAATCCGGTGGGCAGTTTGTTGGATGCTTTTGGTGTAGAACGCGATGCGCGGAACAATGCCAAGGCAACAACGGATGGCGAGGGTTGTTATCACACGAACATCAGCGGTGTGTTTGCTGCTGGTGATGTGCGTCGTGGTCAGTCTTTGGTAGTGTGGGCGATCCGCGAAGGTCGTCAAGCAGCGCGTGAAGTAGATGCGTTCTTGATGGGTGACAGCATCCTTCCCCGCTAATCCTAAGCATGAAAAATCCCCCACTGTGTGATGCAGTGGGGGATTTTTTTGTTGTCGTTGGGGAGTGATAGGGGGGTCATAAAAACGGTGCCCACCTTACTCGAATCAACCAACATTTGCGGTTTTTTTACGTTTGTTAAGTACGTTGTGAGTTGAGCTGTTATTCTCAATTTTCCGCTAAAAGCCGTTGACGGCGGTGTTTAGCCATCTTGGGCCGGTGGCGTGTGGTTGAAAATTGCATTTGCAGTGTTGTGCAGTTTTTTTATTGCCTCGCGCAAATCCTGCTTTTTCAAGTTGCTGGTGTGGTGGTTGTTTGCAGTGCGTCTGCCAGTAAGATGAACACCATTTTTGCGCTTACCATTTTAAATCTGGTTGCTTCGTAAATGGTGTTGGGTTGAAAAAATTTACTAGTGCTAATTAGACGGGATTAGGTTGCTTGGTACGAAGATCGACGATCCATTCACCAGCAGCCTGCGCTTCCCGTTCATGTGCTTCATCACGCCAGACTTCATCTAATGCAGCGTTGTACCAGTCAACCATATGAGGGAGCGATAGTATTCGATCAACGTATGCACGTGATTCTACTGAAAGGCGTGGCGAGTAAGATTGAGCCCTGAAGGCTAGCGGTGCAAAGAAAGCATCTACTGCGGTGAAGTGTGTGCCAGCTAGGAAATGGCCTCCGAACTTCAGTAGACCTTGTCTCCAGATTTCATCAACTCTCAACCACTCGCGTTCAAGCGCGGGGGTGATTTCATTGAGTTGAACCCGTAATCCGCAGTTCATAGGGCAGATATTTCGTATGTTCGAGAAACCTGAATGCATTTCTGCTGCGGCTGACCGTGCCCACGCCCTAGCATGTGTTGTTTGTGGCCAAGCTAGAGGGTTGAGCTCTGCGATGTATTCAACGATTGCAAAGGAATCCCAGACGACTAACTCATCGTGTACCAGACATGGTACTTGTCCAGATGGTGAGAAAGTTTTGAAACCCTCTGGCGTGGTCATCGATCCGAATGGAACAAGTCGTTCATCAAATGGGATCTGTAGTTGTTTGAGTAGAATCCAAGGTCGCAGAGACCATGATGAGTAATTTTTGTTTGCGATGTAGAGGGTGAGCAAAGGTACTTTCCTTCGTAAATTTTTGGTATGGCATCTGGAGTTGTAATATGTTAGGTTGATTTCATCAACTCAAACTTACGGCGTTAATGCACAAGTTAGTTCCGAGGCTGATATTTCTTTACATCCGCTCGTATTTTGTCCTGCCCATAACGGCGAAAAATCACTGCTGCCTTGGCTTTCTGCTTTCGCTCTCAAGGGCGCGATAGCTGCTGTTGCTAAAGGAAACATGGGCGCGGTGGGGCTGATAGGCCCGATTTCACGCATGATGCGATTTACAATGCCACGTGCTGGCCGCCCTGAGAATATATTAGTCAGAGCCGTGATGCGGGATATGTCGCTTTTTAGTGCTGCACGATGTATTGCACTGGTGTTTGCTTCGGGACATAGCATATAGGCTGTTCCCACTTGCACCCCTGCTGCGCCGAGTGCTATTGCTGCTGCAACCCCTTTAGCATCTGCGATGCCACCAGCGGCGATGATCGGTACTTTTACAGATTGTGCAATCTGTTGTACCAATGCAAATGTGCCCATTTGCGTGTTCAAATCTTCCGATAAGAACATACCTCGATGCCCACCTGCTTCAAGTCCTTGCGCAATAATCGCATCGACTCCATGCGCTTCTAACCAGCGTGCTTCTTCGACCGTTGTGGCAGAAGATAGCACTCTCGCACCCCATTTTTTCACTCGTTTCAGCAATTCGGGTGTAGGCAGGCCAAAATGGAAACTCACAACAGCAGGTTTAAATTCTTCTAGGACCTCTGCAGCTGCTGCATTGAATGGCACACGACCTTGCCCTGTAGGAATTATGTTTGGGTCGATGCCATATTCAAGGAAATACGGCATCAGCGTTTGCCGCCAAATTGCTTCGCGCTTGGTATCAATTTCGGGTGGTGTATGGCAGAAGAAATTGACGTTGTACGGCTTTGTTGTCTGCGCTTTGATGGTTGCCAATTCTTGACGCATGGTGTTGAGGTCGAGCATGGCACAGGGGAGTGAGCCAAGTCCGCCTGCGTTGGAGACAGCCACTGTGAGCGCACTACCCTGCACTCCTGCCATTGGAGCTTGGATGATTGGACGCTCTATGCCAAGCAGTTTTTGTAAAGTCATTTCTGCGCCTCGTATTTCAAATTATGCGATATGGTGGCATTGGATCAATTTCGTCAACCTAATACCACCTACGGGGCTGCACGACGTTTAGTTCAGTGGGCTGAAAACTGGTGAATCAAGAAGTGATAAGCAAACGGTAGTTAAGATCTTTTCCTGTGTGATTGCCATGCAATCAGAAAATGGATCCTTTCCATTAACATCTTTACTTAGGTACCCATTTCGTTGTAGGTAAAGATGAAAGATTGACAATTCTTTTTCCTTCCAAACAAGAGAGAAATCATACTCCATGGCACAAATACGTTTGCTAATTGCAACAGGACGGTGCTTAATTGTGATCGAGTGATGGAGACAATTACAGGTAATAGACGTATTAGTAAAATTCATGGTACCAATTTTAGAATTGGGTGCTCCTGAAAGTGTGCGAATGAAATGGTTGTGCTGCTGTTCCAAGCGCGCTAAGTCATTTAAAGCCTGTAAACTCGGTAAGGTTTCGTCTAGAGTGGTACTCATTTTATTTTCCTTAGTGATTGAAACTAGTGTAAGACATGTAAAAAATGGCATAACAAAATTCAAAGCATGGTTATTGCTCTAATTTCGTTTAAATACTACATAGATAGCCACATCAGTACTTTCAATGACTTGAATGGCTGTGTTACAAAATCTATTTCATACGGCATAACCTATCTGCCGAAATTTATGATGTCAAACCAATTTTGTGGTGCGTTTGTGTAATGATGAGTAGAGATGAAATGGACAGCAGGCACAGTTTGTATGGTGGAGATAGTAGAAAAGACTGATTGTGAGGGGATATTAAGGAATCGAACGGCAAAAAACAAAAAACCCCGTAACCGTTTGGTTTACGAGGTTCACTGGAGCTTCTAAAAACTCTTGGAATTCTGAAATGGTGCCCGGGACCGGAATCGAACCGGTACAGCCTTTTCAAGCCGACGGATTTTAAGTCCGTTGTGTCTACCTATTTCACCACCCGGGCGACACAATGAAATCGATCTGATGCAATTTGGAGGCGGGGGTCGGAATCGAACCGGCGTCTACGGATTTGCAATCCGCTGCATAACCACTTTGCTACCCCGCCAGTGAAACAGTTCATTTTAGCTGGAGCGGGAAACGAGTCTCGAACTCGCGACCTCAACCTTGGCAAGGTTGCGCTCTACCAACTGAGCTATTCCCGCTTGGACCTAACTGGCACTATTCGCTATCTGGCTGGAGCGGGAAACGAGTCTCGAACTCGCGACCTCAACCTTGGCAAGGTTGCGCTCTACCAACTGAGCTATTCCCGCGCTAGATAGTGATTATCCCGACAAATATATGAGCAAGCGTTGGAGCGGGAAACGAGTCTCGAACTCGCGACCTCAACCTTGGCAAGGTTGCGCTCTACCAACTGAGCTATTCCCGCTTTGCTGTTTGCACATTCGTTTGTGCGAGAGACGCGCATTATAAACACTCTCTATCTGCTGTCAAGCACTCTGTTGCAACTTTTTTAACGCCGAAACTGCTCCGCCGCCATTTTTAGGTAGTAAACCATTGACCATAAAGTCAAAATTGCCGCTACAACCATCAAACCATTCCCAAATAAAAAGGGATCAAGGCCCGGAATCAGCGGTTGTGCATACAGTAATAACAAAATAGCCACCATCTGAGCCGTGGTTTTCAACTTACCAATATATGCCACAGCCACGCTGCGATGTGCACCTAACTGTGCCATCCATTCGCGTAAGGCCGAAATCGTGATCTCACGGCCAATAATAATCATCGCCAACCATCCCGACGTTCGGCCCAGCTCAACCAACAAGATCAATGCCGCTGCCACAATCAATTTGTCGGCAACAGGATCTAAAAAAGCACCGAAGGCCGAGGTTTGTCCCCACCGCCGAGCCAGAAAACCGTCTAACCAATCTGTTATTGCCGCAAGGGCAAAAATCAGCGCAGCGAGGGTGTTACGCATTTCCCCTGCCAATATCGGTTCAGGCCAATAAAACAGCGCCACAAAAACGGGGATCAGTGCAACGCGCAGCCAAGTTAAAAAGATCGGGACATTAAACGGCATGAAAATTCACAATTTTTAATTTAGGGTTGAGAAGAAAAAGAGGGTTGTGCATCGGGGTGTAGTGCAGCGTAAACGCGCTCGGCCAATTTACGGCTCATCCCTTCAACTTTGGCGATATCCTCAATACTCGCTGCCATCACCCCACGCAATCCACCAAAGTGCGCCAACAGCCGTTGCCGCCGCCGGCTGCCAATCCCCTCAATATCTTCGAGCTTGGATTGAACCCGCGCCTTATTGCGGCGTTGGCGGTGGCCGGTGATGGCAAAGCGGTGAGCTTCGTCGCGAATGGTTTGAATCAAATGCAGCGCAGCGTGATTGTTGCCCAATTGTACCGATTTCGCGGCATATTCTAATATCAGCGTTTCACAACCGGGCCGGCGTTCTTCCCCTTTTGCCACACCGATGATCGGAATATGGCTCAGTCCTAGCTCTTCTAATACCTGCTTTGCCACATTCACTTGGCCTTGTCCACCATCAATCAGCACAATATCAGGTGTGGCAGCTTCGCCCGCTACGGTTTTTTCGTAACGGCGAAATAACACCTGCCGCATCGCCGCGTAGTCATCCCCACCGACAATTCCTTCAATATGATAGCGCCGGTATTGGCTGGGCTGCATGGCACCGTGGTCATACACCACACACGATGCCACTGTGGCCTCACCCTGCGTATGAGAAATGTCGAAACACTCGAGACGTTGCAGCGGCTCAATCCCACTGACTTCACTCAATGCGGCCAAACGCAACCCTTGTTGTTGTGCCAAGAGACGGCGTTGGCTAAGAGCGAGTGTGGCATTTTTCTGTGACATTTCCAGCCATCGCTGCATTTCGCCCTGCTGTGGTTGCACCACCCGTACCGCTTTGTCGGTTTGCTGCGCTAATAAACTGACCACACTGACGTTGATCGAATATTCACAGATCAACAAGGGCGGTACAGGCTGTCCACTGTAATGCTGCAAAACAAAGGCTTCTAAAATGGCTTCAGGTTCCCATTGCTGGCTATTTTCTGGGAATAAGCTGCGATCACCGACATGCCTTCCTCCACGAATCATCACTAAATTGACACAAACTAGATCATGGCTTTGGGCGATGGTGATTACATCTGCATCGGTTGTGTTGGCGGTGCTGCTGACATACTGTGTATCTTGCAGTCTGGCTAAGGCTTGGATTTGGTCGCGCAATGCGGCGGCTTGTTCAAATTCCCACGCGGCACTGGCGGCTTGCATGTCTTTTTCTAAACTGGACAGCACATCGTGAGTGCGGCCTTGTAAAAAAGCGACAGCGCGTTGCACATCTTGTTGATATTGCGCTTGGCTGATGGCATCGACACATGGGCCAGAACACCGCTTGATTTGATACAGTAAACAAGGCCGTGAGCGATGATGAAACACAGTGTCTTCGCACGTCCGCAAGCGAAACACGCGTTGCAAAATATGAATCGCCTCGCGTACTGCTTGGCCGTTTGGGTAGGGGCCGAAATATCGCCCTTGCTGTAATGCGCCACGATACAAACTAAGTTGTGGGTAGGCGTGGGGAGAAAATTGCAAGTAAGGATAGGATTTGTCGTCGCGGAATAAAATGTTGTACTTGGGCGCCAAGGACTTGATGAGATTGTTTTCAAGTACCAAAGCTTCGACTTCATTGCGTACAACCGTGGTTTCGATGGCGGCGATTTGTTTCACCATCAAAGCAATGCGAGGCGATAAATCACTTTTTTGGAAATATTGACTGACCCGCCGTTTAAGATCGATGGCCTTGCCGACATACAACACATCTCCGTTGCTATCGAGCATACGATACACACCGGGCAACGTGGGAAGATTGGCGAGAATAGGTTTTGCGTCGAACATAAAAGAAACCAAGCAGCCATCAAAGGCAAAATTGTACTGGGGATTTGATATTGAGCAATATCAATTTCCCTCTTATCGCCGACATCGGTATAATGCGGCTTTGCCGCCAAAGGAAACGCCATGCGTATCGTTCAGAAAGCTTACACCTTCGACGACCTCCTGCTTGTTCCCGCTCACTCCAACGTTTTGCCTCGCGATGTGAGCTTATCTACCCAGCTAACCCGCCGTATCCGCCTGAATCTGCCTGTTGTCGCTGCTGCGATGGACACGGTGACTGAAGCCCGTTTGGCCATTGCTCTGGCACAAGAAGGCGGGATTGGTATTTTGCACAAAAACATGCCTGCTGCTCGTCAGGCGCTGGAAGTCTCGAAAGTTAAACGCCACGAATCAGGTGTGGTGAAAGATCCGATTACTATTAAGCCGGATATGTTGGTGCGCGATGTGATCGCCTTGGCGCGTGAGCACCGGATCTCGGGTTTGCCAGTGATTGAAAATGGCAAAGTGGTTGGGATTGTGACCAATCGCGATTTACGTTTCGAATCTCGCTATGACATGCCAGTGCGTTCGATCATGACGCCACAAGATAAACTGGTTACCGTGAAAGAAGGCGCTTCGTTAGATGAAGCGCGCGAATTGATGCACGCTAACCGCCTTGAGCGCGTGTTGGTCGTGAATGAAGCTTTTGAGTTAAAAGGCCTCATTACGGTGAAAGACATCATCAAAACCAGCGAAAAACCGTTGGCTTGCAAAGACAGCCACGGCCAATTGCGTGTGGGTGCTGCGGTCGGTGTGGGCGAAGGGACAGATGAGCGTGTTCGCTTGTTGGTCGAAGCCGGTGTCGATGTGATTGTGGTGGATACTGCCCACGGTCATAGCCAAGGGGTGTTAGATCGCGTGCGTTGGGTGAAACAAAACTTCCCACACGTTGATGTGATTGGCGGCAATATTGCCACCGCCGCCGCTGCGTTAGCCTTGGTGGAAGCCGGCGCTGACGGTGTAAAAGTCGGTATTGGCCCAGGCTCGATTTGTACCACGCGTATTGTTGCCGGTGTTGGTGTGCCGCAGTTGACGGCGGTTTCGAATGTCGCGACTGCGTTGGCAGAAACCGGCGTCCCGTTGATTGCCGATGGTGGCATTCGTTTCTCTGGTGATATTGCCAAGGCGATTGCTGCTGGGGCAAATTGTGTGATGTTGGGTGGTTTGTTGGCTGGGACTGAAGAAGCCCCCGGTGAGATTGAGTTATACCAAGGTCGTTCGTTCAAGAGCTATCGCGGCATGGGTTCGCTCGGTGCAATGCAGCAAGGTTCCAGTGATCGTTACTTCCAAGATAATGAAGGTAATGTCGATAAGTTGGTGCCGGAGGGGATTGAAGGCCGTGTACCGTACAAAGGTTCGGTGATTGCGGTGATTCATCAGTTGATGGGTGGCTTGCGTTCGTCGATGGGGTATTGTGGTTGCGCCTCTATTGATGATATGCGGACTAAGGCAGAGTTTGTTGAGATTACGTCAGCAGGTATGCGTGAATCGCATGTGCACGATGTGCAAATCACAAAAGAAGCACCAAACTATCGCTTGGATTGATATTGTTGCAATAACAATAACAGTGACCACGCCCCGCATGATTGCGGGGCGTTTTTTTATGTTTCGCTGAATGCGTGGTGGTGGGTATCGTGTGTTTTGATGTGAGGAATAGGACGCAAAAAAGCCAGCATAAGTGCTGGCTGGTCTTTATATTCATTTGGTGGAGGTAAGCGGGATCGAACCGCTGACCTCTTGCATGCCATGCAAGCGCTCTCCCAGCTGAGCTATACCCCCACTGAATTTGACTTTCTAAGTGGCGTCCCCACGGGGATTCGAACCCCGGTTATCGCCGTGAAAGGGCGGTGTCCTAGGCCTCTAGACGATGGGGACGTACTTTTGACAGTAAGTCTTTGGTGGAGCTAAGCGGGATCGAACCGCTGACCTCTTGCATGCCATGCAAGCGCTCTCCCAGCTGAGCTATAGCCCCAATTTGGCCTTTCGCGTAACTGCTGGGCTACGCGAAGTGGGGCGAACTATAGAGTATGTTTTGGCCTTTGTAAAGGGCTTTTTTGTTAAAGCATAAATCTTTTACTTGGCTGGGGTATACTGACAGGCTTTTTCCATAACCAATCACTGCAAAGATTGCCTGATGGCTGCTCCGTCGCATTACGAAAACTTTCCTGTAGGTTCATTGCTGTTGCCCCGACGCATCCGCCCTGCGGTTCATGCAATCTACCACTTTGCCCGATACGCAGACGACATTGCTGACGAGGGGGAGTTTGATGTTCAAACTCGGCTTGATGGGTTGCAAGATTGTCGCAACAAACTCTGTGCCATCGAAGCCGGCGATCCTTTTCTGCATGATGCGATTTTTGGGCCGTTGGCAGCGGCGATACAACAACATGGTTTACCGTTTTCCCATTTTTACGACTTGCTCGATGCGTTTGAACAGGATGTCACCGTTTCGCGTTACGAAACATTTGCTGATGTTGTGGCGTATTGCCGCAAGTCTGCCAATCCGGTTGGACGTTTAATGCTGCATTTGTTCGGTGAGCACGATCGGCGCGCACTGGCCATGAGCGATGGGATTTGTACGGCATTACAGCTTGCTAACTTTTTGCAAGACGTTGCGGTTGATTGGCAGAAAGGGCGGGTGTATTTGCCGCAAGAAGAACTGCGACGCTATCGCGTGACAGAAACACAAATTGCTAACCAAGATTGTAGTGGTTTGTGGGAAATGATGATGCGGGCTCAGGTTAAACGTGCTCGTGATATGTTGGGTGCAGGGGCGCCTTTGGCAAAGCAATTACCCGGTCGTTTTGGCTTTGAGTTGCGTTTGATTGTGATGGGTGGAGAAACCATTCTCCGTAAGATCCACCGTGCCGGAGGAGATGTGTTTAGCCAGCGTATTCGCCTAGAAAAACGCGATTGGTTATATATGTTCTACCGTGCGCTACGTGCTAATTGATGTTTGAAATAAGGATAGTCGAGTGACGCCTGACGAATATTGCCAAGACCGTGCTGCAAAAAGCGGTTCGAGCTTTTATTACAGTTTTCGTTTTCTACCAGAACAACGTCGGCGGGCGATTACTGCGCTATATGCTTTTTGCCGTGAAGTCGATGATGTCGTGGATGAGTGCATGGATGAAAATGTGGCGCATACCAAATTGGCTTGGTGGCGTTCCGAGGTCGATAAAATCTATGCCTCGTGTCCTGAGCATCCGGTAGGTAGAGCGTTATTGCCGCATGTCAGTACCTATGATCTGCCGCAGGGTCTATTGCATGAAATCATTGATGGCATGGAAATGGATTTACAGCAGGCACGCTATAACAGCTTCAAAGATCTACAACTCTATTGCCATCGGGTGGCTGGTGTTGTTGGCCAGTTGGCCGCCCAAATTTTTGGCTATCAAGACCACCGCACTTTGAAATATGCACACACCCTAGGCTTGGCCTTCCAACTGACCAATATTATTCGTGATGTTGGGGAAGATGCGCGCCGTGGGCGGATTTATCTTCCTGTGGAAGATTTGCAACGCTTTCAAGTGCCAGCAAGTGATGTGCTCAATTATCGAGAAACCCCAGCCTTTCGTGAGCTGATGTTGTTTCAAATTGAACGTGCAGAACAATACTATCAACAAGCGCTCGACTTGTTACCTAAGGTTGATCGAAAAACACAGCGCCCCGGCTTGATGATGGCGGCAATCTATCGGGCGACTTTGGAAGAAATCCGCCGTGATGGACCAGAAAAAGTGCTCAATCAGCGCTTGAGTTTAACCCCGATTCGAAAACTCTGGTTGGCATGGAAAACGTCCGTATTGCCGTAATCGGTGGGGGATGGGCAGGTATCAGCGCAGCGGCTACCCTCTTGCAACACGCTTCTCGTCCCTTGCATATCACCCTGTTTGAAGCGGGTAAGCAGTTAGGGGGACGTGCACGCAGTGTGCAGCTGGATCAATATGTGCTGGATAATGGCCAACACATATTGATGGGAGCTTATCAAGACACTTTGCAGCTCTGGCGACAGCTTGGCGTGGTGGAGCATGATGTTGTGCGCCGTCAGCCTTTTTGCTTGCAGGTCGTGCAGGGTCAACACACCGTTCTCAACTATCAATTGGCCGCATCAGGGCCCCATTGGTGGCGTTTGTTATCAGCAGGACTGCGTGTTCAGGGGGTATCGTTACGCGAACGTTGGGCGTTGGTGCGCGCAATGGCAGCTTTGTTGACACAACCTATCTTGCCACAGACGACGGTAGCGCAATGGTTGGGACAGACCAAGCAAAGTGATAGCCTGATTCGTAAGTTGTGGGAGCCGTTAGTGCTAGCGGCTTTAAATACGCCGTTAACCACGGCTTCCATGTCGGTGTTTGCACAAGTATTACGTGATAGCGTGTTAAGTGGTGCTGGCGCGAGTGATTTGTTGTTGCCTATCCAACCCTTGGCAGCATTGTTAGCTTTGCCAGCATTATCATTTTTGCAACAAAACGGTGTAAGCTGTTGTCTACAACGGCGAGTAAAACAGGTGGAGCCTGTCGAAAAAGGTGTTTTAGTTGATGGCGTTTTCTATCATGCAGTGATTGTAGCGACTGCGCCGCAACATACGGCAGCCTTATTTACACAACCGCTGCCAGATTGGCCACAGTGGGACTATCATCCCATCGCAACGGTTTACTGTCGTTATGCCCAACAGGTTAAATTGCCATATCCGATGGTAGGTATTGCCGGCGGTTTGGGGCAATGGGTGTTTGATCGACAGTCGCTGTATGGCGAAAATGGCATGATAGCGGTGGTCATCAGTGGCCCGGGTGAGCATCTAACTTGGTCTCATGCCGAGCTAATAGATCGAGTCACGACAGAAATCTCAGCCTGTTTTGCGGCACCACAACCGCTGTGGGCGCGGGTTGTGATAGAAAAGCGCGCGACTTTTGCCTGTGTGGCGGGTCGTGAGCAACCACAATCTAGACCGTGGCCTCAAATTTACTTGGCCGGCGATTATTTAATCGCCGATTATCCTGCAACCTTGGAAAGTGCCGTGCGTTCAGGCAAACTGGCTGCAACCCAATTGCTTAATCAATATCAATAAAAGTGATGAAAATGAGTTTTTCCCTCCCTGATGCCGAAAGTTTGCGTGGGCGTGTCATTTTAGTAACGGGTGCCAGTCAGGGTTTAGGCCGTACTGTGGCATTGGCAGCGGCACAACATGGTGCCACCGTCGTGTTGTTGGCACGCAGTGTCCGTAAACTTGAGAAAGTTTATGATGAAATTGTGGCCCAAGGTGGCCCAGAGCCGGTTGCAATCCCAATGGACTTATTAACGGCAGAAGAAGCCCAATTCAACGACCTTGCCCTGCAAATTCACAAGGTGTTAGGTCGTCTGGATGGCATCGTCCATTGCGCTGCACACTTTTATGCTTCTTCACCCTTGATCAATCAAACGGTGGAAGAATGGGTCAACCAATACCGAATTAACACCGTTGCCCCCTTCGCGCTCACTCGTGCTTGTGCGCCGTTATTGTTCCGTGCTGAAGATGCTTCAGTGATCTTAGTGAGTGAGACCCATGCGGTACACCCGGGGCCATTCTGGGGTGGGTTTGGCGCGTCGAAATGTGCGTTGTCACACTTAGCTCAAGTTGCAACACAAGAATGGGACGCCTTCCCTCAAGTGCGGATCAATGTCTTGGTGCCGGGGCCTGTTGCCTCACCGCAGCGCACGCGCACGCATCCCGGTGAAACAAAAACACACCTGCCAACTTTAGAAAGCTTAGTACCGGCTTTCTTATTCTGGTTGGGGCCAGCAAGTCGTGGCCGCAGCGGTGAAGTGATCGAACTCAATCCTTGATTTTATAACGCGGAGACCGCCCACATGCGTCATCTATCCTCTATGTTGTTAGCGACGGTACTGATTACCCCGCTAACAGGTTGTGATTGGGTCATGAATGTGTCTGGCCTCAATAGTGAAGCTCATAAGGCAATTGGCGCCTCATGTCGGCAAACAGGTCGTTCATTAGAAGAGTGTTTCCAACGTAATCCACAGGCCGATCGTGCACAGGTCTTCGCTGGTTGGAAAGAAATGAACGAGTACATGACAAAAAATAAGCTTGATACGCTAACACCACCGCCTGATTTGCCCTCTCCTGAAGAATTAGAGAAGAAGCGCAAAGAAGAGGAAGAAGCCAAGAAAAAAGCCGCTAGTTTAGGGCCAGATGGAAAGCCCGACCCTGAAGTAGAAGCGGTATTGCGTTCTTTAGGCGATAAGCATAGTGATGCCCGTGATGTTGCCGATAATGCGGTCGAAAAAGACCTACATAAGGTCATGGACATCATCAACGATGCGAGCCCACCACCAACGAACCCAATCCCCGGTATCAACAGCTAATGGCAAAAGCAGCAAAAACCGTTTTCGTCTGTGAAGAATGCGGTGGGCAAGTCAGTAAATGGCAAGGGCAGTGCCCACACTGCCAAGCTTGGAACCGCTTATCCGAGCAAACCATTGCCCCCGCAGTACAAACACCGGCGCGTTTTGCCGCTTTGGCTGTTACGCACGGCAAAGTACAAACACTGTCAGAAGTCAGCGCGGAAGAGGCGCCCCGTTTCTCAACCTCGATTGATGAATTTGATCGTGCTTTGGGTGGTGGTTTGGTGCGTGGTGCCGTGGTGTTGATCGGCGGCGATCCCGGCATTGGTAAGTCCACCTTGTTGCTGCAAACCCTTGCTGCAATCGGCAGTCAACGCTCAGTGTTGTATGTCACTGGCGAAGAATCACCACAGCAAATTGCCTTGCGTGCACAACGATTGGCAGTGTCGGCTGATAGTGTGCGCTTATTGGCAGAAATTCGAACTGAACAGATTTTGGCTTGCTTACAACAAGAGCAGCCACAAGTTGTCGTCATCGATTCGATTCAAACGGTTTACACTGAAACTCTTTCCTCTGCCCCTGGCTCAGTTTCTCAAGTCCGAGAATGTGCGGCACAACTGACCCGTTACGCCAAAAGTACCGGCTGCACCATGATTTTGGTGGGCCATGTAACAAAAGAAGGTGCGTTGGCAGGGCCTCGGGTGTTAGAACATATTGTTGATTCAGTCCTCTATTTTGAAGGGGATACTCACTCTAATTTCCGCATGATTCGTGCAGTGAAAAATCGCTTTGGTGCGGTGAACGAGCTCGGGGTATTTGCCATGACTGAACGGGGTTTACGAGGGGTGTCGAATCCTTCGGCCATGTTCCTATCAAGTCATCGAGATGATGTACCCGGCTCGTGTGTGTTGGTCACTCAAGAAGGAACTCGTCCACTATTAGTTGAAATTCAAGCCTTAGTGGATGAAGCACATGCACCACAACCACGGCGATTAACGGTAGGGCTAGAACAAAATCGGTTAGCAATGTTATTGGCGGTGTTACATCGTCATGGTGGTGTTGCTTGTTTTGACCGCGACGTTTTTATCAATGCTGTCGGCGGTGTGCGAATCAGTGAACCTGCTTCCGATTTAGCTGTGTTGCTCGCCATTGTGTCTTCACTGCGAGATAAAGCTTTACCAGAAAAAATGGTGGTCTTTGGTGAGGTAGGGCTTGGCGGTGAGGTAAGACCGGTGGCGCGTGGCCAAGAACGGCTACGCGAAGCAGCAAAGCTTGGCTTTACTCGGGCGATTATTCCAACCGCCAACCGACCAAAACAAAGTATTGAGGGTATGACTTTGGTGAACGTAGATCGTTTGGATCAAGCTTTAGCTGCCTGCCGAGAATTTTCTTAATTTAAATTTTTTAAAAATCAGTGTGTTATTCAATTTCCTAAAGTTTTTGTGAGTGTAGGTGTTGACGGTGAGAGGTGGAGTGGGTATAGTTCGCTTCCTCGCTGCAACACAGCAGCAGCAAACAGCGTTTAGTTGT
>NZ_JBSQVP010000038.1:0-24262 GCF_055136605.1 Aquaspirillum sp.
AAAATTCCCGCCAGCAGTCCGAAAGGTAGAGCAAGTTTGCGAATAAGAGCATGGATTTGCAGCGAATGCGGTGCAACACACGACCGCGATACCAACGCTACAAAAAACATTCTCGCGGCGGGACTTCGCCGTCTGGCAGCAGGAATCCCCGCTCTTTAGGGCGGGGAGGAAGTCAATTAATTAGTATTATTAGATGTCGCGGGTTCGGATTCGGCGCTGGGTTCATCCCATGCGCTGCTACCGCTACCGTAATCATCCCCTCCTTGGCCGCTGCCTTGCTCCAACAGTTTCAGTGCATCCTCCGAGCTAATTTCTTGATTTAACTGGCTCTTATTCGGGTCGTGGAACGCTTCGCTATGGTTTTTATCCATAAAGAACGTAATGGTCTGCGGGAACGCCATCGCCAATACCACCATAAACACCTGAATAATAATAAACGGAATGACGCCGCGATAAATATTCATTGTGGTGACACTTGGTGGCGCGACAGATTTGAGGTAAAACAAGGCAAACCCAAATGGGGGTGTGAGGAAGCTGGTTTGCATATTCAAAGCAATCAAAATACCAAACCACACCAAATCAATTCCCAATTTATCTGCTACGGGTGCCAAAAGTGGTAACAAAATAAAGGCAATTTCAAAGAAGTCGATGAAAAAGCCAAGGGCAAAAACAATTAAGTTAACAACGATTAAAAAGCCCCAAATGCCGCCTGGAATCGATGTCATCAAATGTTCGACCCACAAATCACCATCTACTGCACGGAAGGTTAGGGCAAAGATGGTCGAGCCGATCAGGATAAAGATCACAAAGCTGGTCAGTCGAGTGGTCTGTGCCATTCCTTCCCACAACAATTTGAAATTTAACCGCCGTTTCAATGCTGCCAGTATCAAGGCGCCGACCGCACCCATTGCACCACCTTCGGTTGGTGTAGCGATGCCCATAAACAGCGTACCTAGCACCAAGAAAATCAATGCTAAGGGTGGGACTAACGACACCAAGGTGTGCAGCAATAGCGCCTTACCACGCCGAGTACGTGCTTCGGGAGGGAGTGCGGGAACGCTGCTTGGACGGACGATGGACATGATTAAAATAAAACCAGCCAACAACGCGGTCAGAATCAAGCCCGGCATCATCGCGGCACGGTACATATCACCAACTGACGTACCCAGCACATCGGCCAACACAATCAACACCAACGAAGGCGGGATAATTTGTGCCAAAGTACCAGAGGCACAAATCACACCGCTGCTAATTTCTTTTGAATAGCCATAACGCAGCATAATCGGCATTGAAATCAGGCCCATCGCGATGACTGACGCTGAAACAACGCCTGTGGTAGCGGCGAGTAAGGCCCCAACAAAAATGACCGCATACGCCAAACCGCCGCGCACTGGACCAAATAGCTGGCCGATGGTATCGAGCAAATCCTCCGCCATGCCTGAGCGTTCTAGCACAATGCCCATGAAGGTAAAAAACGGAATGGCCAATAGTGTTTGGTTGGCCATAATGCCGAAAATACGTTCGGGCAGGGCTTGTAATAACTCTGGCCCCAACATGCCCAGCTCAATGCCAATAAAGGCAAATACAATCCCGTTGGCAGCCAGTGCAAAGGCCACTGGGTAGCCCAACAATAAAAATACAATTAGGCCGACAAACATCAACGGCGCCATGACATCCATTGCCATATTAATGCCCCTGTGCTTGTGGTTGATAATCGGGGTGGCCGGCGATAAAGGCCAATTTCTTAATCATTTCACTGACACCTTGCAGACCCAACAGGGCAAAGGCAAAAGGAATGACCAGTTTAATTGGCCAACGAACCAGACCGCCCGGATCGGATGACATTTCACGAATTTCTAAGGAGTTCATTGCCATCGGCCATGCGTAGTAGGTTACGATCACACACATCGGCAACAACATAAATAAAGTGCCGAAGACATCCAGCCACGCTTGTCCTTTGGGTGACAATTTGCTGGAGAAAAAATCGACCCGAACATGGCCGTTTTCCATCAGTGTCAGGCTAGAGGCGAACAAAAAAACCACCCCAAACAAATACCACTGAATTTCTAACATGCCATTCGAGCTGATATTAAAGGCATAGCGTAGGCAGGCATTTAAGGCGCTGATGAGGATGGAAGCTAAAATCAACCAATACATCAGCTTGCCCAAGGGCCGGTTAATCGCGTCGATAAGGCGCGATAAGGCAAGCAAGGCGTTCACGAAATTCTCCTCTTGTGGATTCCAGATTGTTATATCCGAGTGTTTCGGTCGGAAATCACTCGGTGTAGAAAGAATACACAAGCAAATCAGCGCGGCAAGCGGATTTTTCAGTTTTTGTTTTGCGATAAACAAGCATTACGCACTTTGCAGAATCGTTATACTTGATAAAAAGCATTGGCAAGTTTTTCAGCATGAAAACAGCCAAAGCATGATGCTTTGGCTGTGTGCGGTGCAACAATAAGGCAGGTTAGAGCTGACTGCCGAGCTGGGTACCTTGGTAAATGGCACGTTTGGCATCTAATTCGCTGGCAACATCGGCCCCGCCAATCACATGCACCGTTTTACCAGCGTGTTGCAAAGGGGCTTCTAAGGCACGTTGGCTTTCTTGGCCAGCACAAATCACGATATGGTCCACCGCCAGCAGATGTTTTTCACCGCGTAAGGTGATGTGTAAGCCTTGATCGTCAATTTTGTCATAACTGACACCTGACAACATTTCGACTTGTTTCATCTTCAATGCTTGGCGATGAATCCAACCGGTGGTTTTACCTAAGCCATCACCGACTTTACTGGCCTTGCGCTGTAACAAATAAATTTTGCGTGGGCTGGCGCTCGGCTGTGGGCCGCTTGGGGCAAGGCCGCCACGTTGCGTTAACTCCATATCGACCCCCCACTCACGCATAAAGGCGGCGGTATCGTTGTGTTGCTGTGGTTCGTGACATAAAAACTCAGCTGTATCAAAACCAATACCACCAGCACCGATAATCGCCACTTTTTCACCAACAGCGGCACCATGTTTTAACACATCGAGATAACTCAAGACCTTGGGATGATCGATGCCCGGAATGGCTGGTTGCCGTGGCAGAATGCCGGTGGCTAACACCACTTCGTCAAAGTCCTGTAAATCTTCTGCATCCACTCGCTGCCCTAGTTTCACTGTCACACCGGTGTGGCTAAGACGACGTGAGAAATAGCGCAGGGTTTCGTTAAATTCTTGTTTACCCGGAATTTGCTTAGCAATATTAAATTGACCGCCAATTTCAGACGCAGCATCAAATAACGTGACCCGATGGCCACGTGCGGCGGCAGTGGTGGCACATGCCAAGCCAGCTGGCCCTGCCCCCACGACGGCGATCTTTTTCGCTTCGGTGCAAGGTTGTGGATTGAGCTCGGTTTCATGGCAAGCGCGGGGATTGACTAAACATGAGCTGATTTTGCCGCTGAAAATATGATCTAAACAGGCTTGGTTACAGCCGATACAGGTATTGATATCGTCGGCACGGTTGTCGGCAGCTTTTTGTACAAACTCGGCATCGGCCAAGAATGGGCGCGCCATTGACACCATATCGGCACAACCACTGGCGAGAATGTCTTCGGCAATCTCAGGGGTGTTGATGCGGTTGGTGGTAATCAGTGGAATGGAGACTTTGCCCATCAGTTTTTTGGTCACCCAAGCAAAACCGCCACGTGGTACCAAGGTGGCAATGGTGGGAATCCGTGCCTCATGCCAGCCAATACCGGTATTAATCAGTGTGGCACCAGCCTGTTCAATTGCTGTTGCCAATTGTTCGATCTCTGGCCAATTCGAGCCTTCTTCCACCAAATCTAACATCGACAGACGATAGATAATGATGAAGTCACGGCCAACTGCCTCGCGCACCGCCTTGACGATGGCAATAGCAAACCGCATCCGATTTTCAAACGGGCCACCCCATTGGTCGGTGCGATGGTTGGTGCGGCTGGCAAGGAATTGATTGATTAAATACCCTTCCGACCCCATCACCTCGACCCCATCATACCCCGCTTGTTGTGCCAATTTTGCACAACGAGCAAAGTCGGCGATGGTTTGTTCAATCTCTGCCTCGCTCATTTCAACTGGCATAAATGGATTGATGGGGGCTTGTAAGGCACTGGGTGCATGGGGGTGGGGTTGGTAGCTATAACGGCCAGTATGCAAAATTTGCATACAGATTTTACCGCCGGCCTCGTGGACTGCATCGGTGACAATTTTATGTTGAGCTGCTTCGTGTTCATTGACTAATAATGAGCCGCCAGCAAAGACACGCCCTTTTTCATTGGGCGCAACACCGCCAGTCACAATCAAGCCAACACCACCTCGTGCACGTTCGGCATAAAACGCTGCCATCCGTTCAAAACCGTGGGGGGCTTCTTCTAAGCCGGTGTGCATCGAGCCCATGAGGACACGATTTTTTAAGGTGGTGAAACCTAGGTCGAGTGGGGCGAGTAAATGGGGATAGGCGCTCATCAGTGTCTCCTTCGTGAACGGGTGGATGCTTATAGGCATCACGTATTGACATATCTGCAGCGACAATACGGGGCAAAATTCTGGCTGTCAATCGAGCGTTTGAATTTGTTGGCCAATAAGCCATTTGCTTGATACATGGTGTTACCGTTCCAAACTAGCCGTTTGCATGGCGAGGGTCTAACATGAGGCCACGCCTTTTCTCTATTACGCTAGTGGCGATCCCGCTAGACGCCCTGTTATGTCAAATCCTGTTTCTCCGCGTTTATTGGCTTTTCTATTGGCAGCCTTGGCCACGATAGGGCCATTTTCTATCGACACTTTTTTACCGGCGATGGCCACTATTGGCCATGCTCTCGACGCCAAACCATTAGAAATTCAACAAGCCTTAACCGTGTATTTGTTTTGTTATGGTTTGATGATGTTGTGGCATGGGGCAATTTCGGATGCCGTTGGACGGCGGCCAGTGATTTTGACCGCTTGTTTGGTCTTTACCCTCGCCTCTTTGGGTTGTGCCACAGCGGATAGTCTGCCTGAATTGTTGTTCTATCGCGCTTTACAGGGGCTATCCGGTGGCGCTGGTTTGATTGTTGGGCGGGCGATTATTCGCGATACCTTTGAAGGTGCTGCAGCACAACGCTTGATGTCGCAGGTCACCATGTTATTTTCTTTATCACCGGCGATTGCTCCCGTGATTGGGGGATGGCTGTATCAGGGCTTGGGGTGGCGCTCGATCTTTGTTTTTATGGCTTTGGTGGGATTGTTTTTATTTTTACTTTGCAGTTGGCAATTACAAGAATCCCATCCAGCAGAACACAGACGGCCTTTGCAAATTAAAAGCCTATTGGCTAGCTATCGCCACGTGGCGGCAACACAAGCTTTCCGCTTTTTGGCTTTGGCAGTGGCGTGTAATTTTGCTGGTTTTTTCCTTTATATTCCGGCAGCGCCGGTGTTTTTAATGCGACATTTGGGCCTCGCGCCGACTGAGTTTTTATGGTTTTTTGGGCCGGCGGTGAGTGGCATTATGTTGGGTGCGTGGCTGTCTGGTCGGATGGCAGGGCGCCGCAGTGCGCGTGAGTTGGTGTCGATTGCCTACCGTATTATGGCAACCGCAGCGGTAGCCAATGTGCTGGTTTGTGTGATGTTGCCACCGGCTTTGCCTTGGAGCGTATTGCCGATGGCGTTATATGCGGTGGGGATGTCACTGGCAGCGCCAACAATCACACTGTTTTTGCTTGATCGGTTTCCCGATTTACGTGGTACGGTGTCATCGATGCAAGGGTTTACCCAAACGGCACTGTCAAGCTTGGTGGCTGGCGCCATTGCACCGCTTTTGTGGGATGATCCCCTCTGGCTGGCGTGTGCTATGTGCTTATTTCTGGCAGTCGGATATGGCATGTTAAGCTGTTTCCGCCGGACACAGGAGGCCAACACTCAGCCGCAGTAGTCTCGCTTTGTTTGTCTTTGTTGTTTTTCTTGGGATGAGTTTATGTCTGCACAAACCTCTTCTATTCGCCGTATTGCTGTGCCATCTTCACCCCCGCCAGCCATTGACCCTCATCCCCTCGATCGTTTAGACGAGCTGGCAGCGTTATATTTGTTGCGCTTGATGGTGGCGTTGCCTTCAGCCAGCGCTTTGTTAATTAACCACGCTGAACAACGTTTGGCACGTTTGTTATTGCCGTGGTTGCCTGAGGCTTTTAGTGAAGAAATTCGCCGTTATCAAATTGCTCATCAATTGGTGGACGAAGAAGATGAGGGATTGGATTTTCTGATTAAAAACATGGGCAGTGAGCGCCCTGAAGAACCACATCCGCTGTCGGTGGCCTTGTTGCGTCCGCAACGTTTACAAGCCATGTTGCGCCGAGCGTTGCAACGAGTAGAACAGACTGCACAAGAAAAAACGTCACTGCCACCCATTGTATTAGAGCTAGAAAAGCGTTTAGGGCTAGATCGCAATAGTAGCCGCCTGTTGCAATTTACTGCCGTGCGCCATAACCAACAGGACTTTAGCCTGATTTTGCGCCGACTGCGCCAACCAAAAAATTTACGTGCCACCCAAGCGGTGGCGATTTTCTTAGGCATTGACGATCAAGCTGCCCGTACCGTATTGCGGCGTGACAATCTATTAGAAATGTATGGTCTTTTGCGGATTGAGCGCAGTGATAGTGATTTAGAAGATTTATTCTCGCTCGATAATATCGGGCAACAAATTTTCAATGAAGAAATTCAGGATATTGATGGTTTGATGCGGCGTGCGTGCGCGCCGGTGAGTGCGCCGGAACTAAAGCGTGGAGACTATCCCCACCTTGCCTCGGCGCTGAAACCACTGACTGCCTTTTTGCGCCAAGTGCTGCAAAAAAAGCAAGTTGGGGCCAATGTATTGCTGTATGGGCCACCGGGGACAGGTAAAAGCCAATTAGCACGTCTGTTGGTTAAAGAATTGCGCGCTGAAGGCTATAGCGTTAGCGCGGAAGATGATGACAAAGAGCCGCTGCGTCCCTCGCAACGGATGCAGTCGTTTGCATTAACCCAGCGTTTTTTGGCGCAAACGCGGCGGTCGGTGGTGGTGTTTGATGAAATTGAAGATGTCTTTCCCGATGATGATGAAAACCACCATCAGCGTTCCGGTTATCGTAAAGCGTGGGTAAATCAGCTTTTAGAAAGCAATCCGGTACCGGGGATTTGGATTGCTAACCGCGTGCATCAGATTGACCCTGCCTTTTTGCGTCGTTTCTCGTTTCACCTTGAAATTCCGGTTCCCCCGCTTGCTGTGCGTGGCAAAATTTTGGCCCGTCATTTGCACGACTTAACGGTGTCATCGGCTACTGTGGTTCGTTTAGCGCAAGACGATAGCCTAGCGCCGGCACAAGTGGCCAGTGCCGCACGCTTTGCCCGTGCATCAGCAACCGCCGAGCAAGAAGCAGCTTTTATGTTGGCATTACAAAATGCAAAAGCTGCGTTACACCAACCAGAATTACCATCACAACACCATCAAGCCGCTGCCACCCGTTTTTCCACGGCTTTTCTCAATCTCAAAGGCGAGTTTTCTGCGGAAGAGGTCGTCGCGGCATTGCAACATCACGGCCAAGGTAGTTTGTGTTTGTACGGCCCACCTGGGACGGGTAAAACCTCGTTTGTGCAACATATTGCCGAACAGATGCAACGGCCTTTAGTCGCGAAAACAGCGGGGCAATTGTTGGATAAATATGTGGGCGAAACCGAAAAACATATTGCCGCTATGTTTCAAGAAGCCCAACAATCGCAAGCCATTTTGTTTTTGGATGAGGCTGACAGCTTATTGCGCTCACGTGAGGATGCGCAACGTTCATGGGAAGTGACTCAGGTGAACGAGTTGCTAAAACAGATGGAGCAGTTTTCGGGAGTGTTTATTTGTGCCACCAATTTATTCTCTGGCTTAGATCCGGCGGTATTGCGGCGTTTTGTGTTCAAAATTGAATTTCAGGCACTTAACATCGCGCAGCGCGAAACGCTGTTTGTGCAAGAGGCGTTACAAGGTAAAGCCGGTCGTTTGGGTTTGGAAATTAAACAACAGCTGGCGCGGTTGGATGGTTTAACCCCTGGTGATTTTGCAGTAGTGAAACGGCAGGCCTATTTACTGCGTAAAACGTTTTCTGCTGAGGGCTTCTTACAACGCTTGAGCGAAGAAGTGAAAACACGGCGCAGTCAGCGTGGTGGTCATGGTCAGATGATGGGATTTGTTTGATGAAAAAACTGTTGTACTTGCATGGTTTTTTATCCGGCCCCGAATCAGCTAAATCGCGGCAGTTGGCTGCAAAATTTGCCGAGTTGGGGCAATCTGAACAGCTATTCGCACCACAATTACCTGCCAACCCCGATGCTGTGATGCAGTTGTTGGATGGATGGTTGGCAGAACAAGATCTAACCCAGTTAGTCGTCATGGGTAGTTCATTAGGTGGGTTTTTCGCGACAGTGGTGGCTGAATGCTATGGCCTTGCGGCGGTGTTGATTAACCCTGCTGTTCGTCCCCATCAATTGGCCCATCATTTTTTAGGGACACATCGTTATTACTACTCTGCCCAAGAGGTCACCGTCACCCCCGAGATGATTGATGCCTTGGCTGCGCTCGAACCAAAGTCTATTCACCCTGAACGCTATTGGTTGATGTTGGCGAGTGGGGATGAAACCTTAGATGCGCAACAGGCGTTGGCTTACTATCGAGGTTGCCAGCGTTTGGACTATGTCGAGGGTGGTGATCATAGTTTTTCCTGCTTTCCCGAGTATCTACCTGCAGTGATAGACGCTTTGCGTTAGACATAAAAAATGGCGGGGTATCCCCCGCCATTTTTGCCACCATCGTGTTGCTTAGTGGATGTCTTTCCAGTATTCCTTCTTCAGGAAATAAGCGAAAGGTAACAGCAACAACACTAAGAACATCAAGACCACATAACCGATTTGCTGGCGTTTAACCTGCATTGGCTCTGCCATATAGACCATGTAATTGGTCAAGTCGGCCATCCGGCTATCAAATTCGGCGGTATTGGCTTTGCCGTTCTCGTCGATCTTAGTGAACGCACCCGCTTTCACCAATTTCAACTCGTGTGTGTCGTGGCCGTCTTTACCCTTGACGGTTTCCATGACTTGGTCGCCTTGCCATTCCCACATGATGTGAGGCATACCCACTTTGTCGAACACTTTATTGTTCCAACCGGTTGGGCGACTTGGGTCGCGATAGAAGCCACGCAGATAGCTATACAGATAATCTGCGCCACGAGCACGGGCAATCAAAGACAAATCGGGCGGGGTAGCGCCAAACCATTTTTTGCCGTCAGCCGGTGCCATTGCCACTTTCATGGTGTCACCGACTTTTTCGGTTGCAAACATCAGGTTTTCTTTGATTTGTTTTTCACTCAGTGCCAAATCGGTCAAGCGGTTGTAGCGCATGGCTTGCGCGCTGTGACAGCTTAGGCAGTAGTTAGTAAAAATCTGTGCACCGCGTTGCAAAGATTCAACGTTTTGAATGTCAATCGGCGCTTTGTCCAACGGCACCGAAGCACCTGCAGCAAACACCGAAGCCGGCACCGCGAGGGCTGCAGCGGCAATCAGATGACGGATAAACTTTTTCATTTCAGCCGGTTCCCTCGATTAAACAAACTTGGCAAACAGAGCAGCACCGCCAATTGCCAGTGCAAACAGCACCAAGAATTTCAACTGACGACCCAAATTGCTGTCGGTCACGCGTGCAGGCGGGGCGACAGGGCCAACGTCGTTCTTGGTATAGAACGGCATGCCAAGGAAGAAGGCAAAGTAGATGATCGACAGAATCTGTGCAATCACGGTACGGACGTTAGTGGATGGCAATGCACCCAAAATACCCAGACCGATGAAGCTGATCACAAACAACACCAACATGAATTTGAAGCGTGGACCGCGATAGCGCACCGATTTGACGGGTGATTTATCCAACCATGGCAGGAAGGCGATCAACACCACTGCTGCACCCATCCCCAACACCCCCCAAACCTGGGTGCCGAAGAAGGAAGGAATAGCACGCAAAATGGCGTAGAACGGAGTGAAATACCACACTGGCGCGATGTGCGCAGGGGTTTTCAGCGGATCGGCTGGGTCGAAGTTTGGCCGCTCGAGGAAGTAGCCGCCCATCTCTGGTGCAAAGAACACGATGGACGAGAACACAATCAAGAACACCGCTACACCGAGAATATCTTTAACGGTGTAGTAAGGATGGAATGGAATACCATCCAATGGGATGTGGGTTTCTGGATCTTTGTTCTTTTTGATCTCGATACCGTCTGGGTTGTTCGAACCCACTTCGTGCAGCGCTACCAAGTGAGCGACAACCAAAGCGATCAAAATCAGTGGAACAGCAATCACGTGCAGGGCAAAGAAGCGGTTGAGGGTTGCATCACCCACCACGAAGTCACCACGGATGAACACCGACAAATCTGGACCAATCACAGGAATTGCTGCGAACAAGTTCACAATCACCTGTGCACCCCAGAAGGACATTTGGCCCCAAGGTAACAGATAGCCCATAAAGGCTTCAGCCATCAGCACCAAGAAAATCAAGGTACCAAACACCCACACCAATTCGCGAGGTTGCTTGTAAGAACCGTAGATCAAACCACGGAACATATGCAGATACACCACCACAAAGAACATCGAGGCACCGGTGGAGTGCATATAGCGGATAATCCATCCCCCTGCTACGTCTCGCATGATGTATTCCACCGAATAGAAAGCGGTGGCCGCATCAGGCTTGTAGTTCATGGTCAGGAAAATACCGGTAACGACTTGAATCACCAACACTAACAGTGCCAGCGAGCCAAAGAAGTACCAGAAGTTAAAGTTTTTCGGTGCGTAGTATTCCGAAACGTGCGCCTTCCAGGTCGATGTCAGCGGGAAGCGGGCATCGATCCAGTCAAGGAGACCTTGTTGCTTGCTCATCTGTTTCTCACCCTTACTTAGTTATCGTCACCAATCAACAGCATGGTATCGCTGAGATATTTGTGTGGTGGAATTTCGAGGTTAGTCGGCGCAGGCACCCCCTTGTAAACGCGCGCTGCCAGATCAAACTTAGAACCGTGACAGGGGCAATAGTAACCACCTAACCAATCAGCACCTAAGTCGGCAGGTGCCAGATCGGGACGGTGGGTAGGGGAACAGCCCAAGTGGGTACAAATCCCGATGGTCACCAGAATTTCTGGTTTAATAGAACGATGTGCGTTTTTGCAGTAGGCAGGCTGCTGGGGCGCATCAGAAGCGGGATCGGCGAGGTTGCCATCAAGTTTGGCCAAGTTCTGTAGCTGTTCTGGGGTACGGCTTAATACCCAGACCGGCTTACCACGCCATTCAACAGTGACTTGCTGGCCAGGTTCGAGTTTACTGATGTCTAACTCAACTGGCGCACCGGCTGCTTTCGCGCGTTCGGATGGAAAAAAACTTAGCACAAAGGGTGTAGCAACGCCTGCTGCTGCCACGCCGCCGAGTGCACCAGTGGCTACGGTCAGAAACCGGCGACGCCCCTGATCAACGTGTTGTTCACTCATTACATTCACCTCAAAACGAGAAAAATCGAGCTAAAATCGCCTGATTCTACCCGATACCCTCCCACCTATTAAAGCGCGTATGCGAAAAAGTTAGTTGGTGGGTTTAGGACTGGTCAGAATCAGATTGGGTTCCAGAGATCGACAAACTCACAATCGAGCTCTTCATGTCGGTCTAGCCAAGCTGCCATTGCCCGCACGCCACCGCGTTCTGTTGCGTGGTGTCCGGCGGCAATAAATGCGACATCACTTTCTGCCGCGAGATGCGCGCAAGGTTCGGATGCCTCTCCCGTGATAAACAGATCCACCCCAAGTTCGATGGCTTGAGGAAAAAAGCTGTCTGCGCCGCCTGTACACCACGCAATACGGTGGATGGCTCGGTCGGTTTTACCGAGAACAAGGGGCGCACGTTGTAAACGCTGTTCAATTGTGTTGGCAAAGTCTGCCAGCGATACTGTGGCTGAAGGATGTCCATACCACAGCAAGTTGTTTTCCCCAGTACAACCATCAACAATCCAACCGCATTCTTCGGCCAGTTGCACATTATTGCCCAGTTGTGGATGGGCATCTAAAGGCAGGTGGTAGGCAATAAGATTGATGTCATGTGCAAGCAGCTTTGCTAAACGACGACGTTTTATACCGAGAATTCGGCTGTCTTCATTTTTCCAGAAATAACCGTGATGCACGATGATTGCATCGGCTTGTTTGGCGATAGCGACATCAATCAATGCTTCACTCGCCGTCACCCCAAACAACACCTTTGTAATCTCGGCCTTGCCTTCGACTTGTAGGCCATTGGGCGCATAATCTTTATAACGATGAGGTTCAAGCGCGTCATCAAGTATGCCAATCAGCTCACTGCGATGCATTGCCGGTGTATCCCTGTTTGCAAAAAGGAGATTATGACATACCTCGCCGCTGCTTTTTGACTTGGCGCACAAAACCTGTTGCTTGCAGGACATTTTTTGCATTAGTACAGAATATTTTGTTTGGTACAGGCGGTTACATATCCATTTTCAATGAGCGCGGTGTGGTGATAGCCCCATGTTAAAATCGTGGCCTTGTCATTCTTGGTAAGCCTGTGCGGCTTGTTTTGTCTTCGTTATGAAAAAACTGTTCGATAAACGTAGCGAGCTGGGCGAAATACTGTTCGGTTTTCGCAAAACCTTTTACAAGGTCGGTGCTTTCAGCTTTGTGATTAACATGCTGATGCTGATGCCTTCGATTTATATGATGCAGGTCTATGACCGCGTGCTGGCATCGAGCAATGAATTTACTTTGTTGATGCTGACCGCGATGACCCTCGGGCTGTATGCCTTGATGTCATTATTAGAGCTGGTGCGTTCCTCGGTGTTAATCCGAGTGGGTAACCAGATGGACATGCAGCTCAACAACCGTACTTTTACAGCGGCATTTGAGCGTAACTTGCGCCGTACTGGTGGTAATGCGGCACAAGCGATTCACGATTTAACCTCGGTGCGCCAATTCTTAACGGGCCAAGGTCTGTTTGCCTTTTTTGATGCGCCGTGGACACCGATCTATCTGATTTTCTGTTTCTTCTTCCACCCCTTGTTAGGTTCGATTGTGGTGGTTGGGGCGTTGATTTTATTTGCCTTGGCTTATGCAACAGAAATCGCAACGCGCAAACCACTGGCTGAAGCAAACCAAGCCTCGATTGCCGCCGGCGCTTTCGCCAATAACAACTTGCGTAATGCTGAAGTGATCGAAGCGATGGGGATGTTGCCTGCCATCCGTGAAAAATGGTTTGCGCAGCACATGCGAATTTTGGAAAACCAAACGTTGGCTTCTGACCGCGCTGCAAAAATCAGTGCCATCACCAAGTTTGTACGGATTTCTCTGCAATCGTTGGCATTGGGTGCCGGTGCGTTGTTAGCGATTGAAGGCAAAATTACCCCGGGGATGATGATTGCGGCTTCGATTTTGATGGGCCGTGCGTTGCAGCCAGTGGAAATGGCCATCGGAACTTGGAAACAGTTGATTTCCGCCCGTGCTGCCTATTCCCGTCTGGAAGGCTTGTTAAAAGACCATCCTGTCCGTGGTGAAGGGATGCCATTGCCAAAACCAGAAGGCAATATGCTGGTTGAAAATGTGGTGGCAGGTGCCCCCGGTGGCCAAGTCCCGATTCTGAAAGGCCTCAATTTCACGATTCAGGCCGGTGATGTGGTGGGTGTGGTTGGGCCTTCGGCTTCGGGTAAATCGACGCTGGCACGACTATTGGTCGGGGTGTGGCCGGCACAAGCGGGTAAGGTGCGTTTGGACGGTGCAGACATTTTCCAATGGAATAAAGACGAGTTAGGGCCCTCCATCGGTTACTTGCCTCAAGACATTGAGTTGTTTGAAGGCACGATTGCAGAAAACATCGCCCGTTTCGGTGATATGGACTCCAATCAGGTGATTGATGCCGCACAACGTGCCGGTGTGCACGAGATGATTTTGCGCTTCCCACAAGGTTACGACACCCGCTTAGGGCCAGATGGTGGCATGTTATCCGGTGGTCAAAAACAGCGCATCGGCTTGGCGCGTACGTTGTATGGCAATCCTGCTTTAATTGTGTTGGATGAGCCGAACTCGAATTTGGATGATGTGGGTGAAGCGGCGTTGGTAGGTGCCATTCGTGATCTAAAAGCACGAGGGAAAACCGTGATTTTGATTACCCATCGTACCAATATCATCAATGCCGTTGATAAGCTGATGGTGTTGCGTGATGGTGTGATGCAGTTATATGGCCCACGTGACCAAGTCTTAGCCGCTTTGATGCAGCAAGCACAGCAGGCACAACAAGCCGCCGCACAGCAAGCGGCAGCCGCCCCAACACAAGTGGTTCCCGCTGCCCGCCCTGCGGTTGGCGATGCGTCTGCTTGATGGTCAGAGAAGGACAATAGGCGATGAAGTGGTTAGAAAATTTATTTGAACGCGGTCGCAGCCAAACCCCCGAAGGACAAAATCCGAAAGTGGATACTGATGCAAGTCGGGTTTCTCGTTGGGGGATGTGGGTATTGGTCGGTGGCTTTGGTTTGTTTATGTTGTGGGCAGCCACGGCTCCGTTGGATGCTGGGGTGCCAGCAAACGGGACGGTCACTGTCGCGGGTAACCGCAAAACCATTCAACACTTAACCGGTGGCACCATCGATGCAATCGAAGTAAAAGATGGTCAGGCGGTGAAAAAAGACCAAGTGTTGGTGCGCTTGAATGCTACACAGGCCGAAGCTCAATTGGGTATGACTCAGGCGCAATACATCATTGCTGCCGCCGTAGAAGCGCGTTTATCGGCTGAACGGATGAATGCTGAGAAAATTGATTTTTCTCCCATGCTCGACAAAATCCAACAGCAAGATGAGCGGGTTGCCAATGCAATTGCTTTACAAGAGCAGTTATTTCAATCTCGCCGTACCGCTTTGCGTAATGAAATCAGCATTCTGAATGAAAATCTGGCTGGCGCACAGCAACAGTTACGCGGCTTGGAAGAAGTTAAGGTCAACCGCGAATCACAGTTGCGCTCGTTAAAACAAGAACTCGCTAATATCCGTGATATGGCAGATAAAGGTTTTGTGCCGCGTAATCGGATGTTCGAGTTGGAGCGTAATGTGTCGCAAATTGCCGCTGGTTTAGCGGAGGATATTGCCAATATCGGCCGGACTCGCAACCAAATTTCCGAGCTGAAATTGCGGGTATTAAACCGACAACAGGAATATCAAAAAGAGGTCGAGTCTCAGCTTACCGATGTGCAAAAAGAAGTGCAGTCGTTGGCTGACCGCATGGCGGCATTGGATTATGAAGCGAAAAACACGCTGATCCGTTCGCCGATTGATGGGACAGTGGTGGGGTTAAATATCCATACCGTGGGCGGTGTGATTCGCAGCGGTGAACCATTGATGGATGTGGTGCCGCACAACGAGCCGTTGATTATTCAAGCGCAAGTGCCAACCAATCTGATTGATAAGGTGCATGTTGGTTTACCGGTGGAAATTCAGTTCCCTGCGTTCAGCCACAGCCAAACGCCAAACATTCCGGGTACGGTGCAAGTGGTAGCGGCTGACAGTGTGGTCGATCAAAAAACGGGGATGCCGTATTACTCGGTTAAGGTTCAGGTGACACCGGAAGGCATGAAAATGTTAGGTGTACACAAAATTCGTCCCGGGATGCCCGCTACCGCATTATTGATAACGGGTGAGCGAACTATGTTAAATTACCTGCTGAAACCCCTTATTGACCGTATGAATATTGCGTTTACCGGAGACTAATCTCGATGGCGCGTCTTTCGCTAAAACCCCTTGTTGGTGCTGTTTTGGTGTCGTTATGTGCGATGCCAGCCTATGCGCTGAATTTGTTGGAGGCCTATCAGGCCGCCAAACAAAATGATCCAACCTATCGCGCGGCAATGGCTGAGCATCAAGCTGGCCAGAAAAATGATGAGTTAGCTGTGGCTGGCCTGTTACCACAGGTATCGGCTAGCTTATATCGTGGTAAGACTGTTGGTGTCCGGTTACAACCTGGCTTTACTGGTCGAATCACCCAATCTGATTTGGATTACGACAGTAAGAACTATGGTATCCAGTTGCGTCAATCATTGTTTGATTGGCGCAAAGTCAGCGAGTTTCGGCAAGGGCGCGCCCGTGTCAGTTACAGTGATGCGGTATTTGCAGCAAAAAGCAATGAATTAGCCATTCGGGTGGCAGGTGCTTACTTTGATGCGTTGCTCGCGCAAAACACCTTATCCCTGTTGGATGCGCGTGTACGTGCCTATGAAGAACAGTTGGTACGGGCAGAAAATCTCTACCGTGCTGGCGATGGCACGGTAACGGATATGGACGAGGCGCGGGCGCGGCGTGATATTGCTATCGCGCAGCGTTATGAAGCACAAGACCGATTGAAAGTTGCTTTGCGTAGTTTGCAGGAATTAACCGGTGCTGTGCCCGATGCCTTGCATATCTTGGGTGATGAGTTCCCCTTGTCCGCACCCGTACCCGCCACACTAGAAGAATGGGTCGATGTTGCACGACAAAACAGCCCAGATATTCGTGCAGGTGAACATGCGTTAGAGATTGCTGCGCGAGAAGTCGATAAGGCGCGGGCAGGTCATCTACCCACGGTGGACATGATCGGCTCGCTGAGTAAAACAGTCTCGGATACGGTCTCAACACTCAACCAAGAAAACCGCACGCGATCTATCGGCGTACAAGTGAGTATTCCGATTTTCAGCGGTGGTTATAGCTGGGCATTGAGCGATCAAACTTTAGCGAAACGCGAACAAGCGCGGCAAGAGCTCGAAGCGGCTCGCCATCGGGTGGAGTTGGACATTACGCGCTATTTCACTGCCTCGCTCAGTGGTGTGAGTAAAGTGCGAGGTTATGAACAAGCGGTGAAGTCCAGCGAACGTGCGTTACATTCGACAAAAATGGGCTTTACTGCTGGTTTGCGCACCAATGTTGATATCCTGAATGCCGAAGAACAACTGTTCCAAGCTCGCCGTGATTTAGCGGAGGCCCGTTATCAATACTTGGTCAGCACGCTGCGTTTACGCGCCAGTGCTGGTGTGTTGGTCGAAGATGATATTGCTCGATTAAACGGCTTCTTGGCCGGTGCGACTGCTGCTAAAGCTGAGACAACCG
Organism: Aquaspirillum sp.; assembly: GCF_055136605.1. Classification (NCBI taxonomy): domain Bacteria; kingdom Pseudomonadati; phylum Pseudomonadota; class Betaproteobacteria; order Neisseriales; family Aquaspirillaceae; genus Aquaspirillum; species Aquaspirillum sp. Next base: position 17,160 of record NZ_JBSQVP010000038.1, read on the forward strand.
CACCTGCGGCGACTGTAACCAAGGCAGATAAGAAAAGCTGATTGTTCGTTTTTCTTGGGTAATAAAAAACCGCAGTGTGTTATTACCCTGCGGTTTTTTGTTGCTGATCTCGATTAAGCCGTGAGACGGGTGAGCGCTTCGCGGTATTTGTCAGCGGTTTTTTGTGCCACTTCAGCCGGTACGGTGGGGGCTGGGGGGGTTTTGTTCCAACCCGTTGATTCTAACCAGTCACGCACAAATTGCTTATCAAAGCTAGGTGGGTTACTGCCGGGGGCATAGCTATCTGCTGGCCAAAAACGGCTGGAGTCGGGTGTCAACGCTTCATCCATCAGCGTTAACGTCCCCTCTTCGTCCAAACCAAATTCAAATTTGGTGTCACAGATAATAATGCCACGGCTGGCAGCATATTCTGCTGCTGCGACATACAAGGCAATCGCTGTATCACGTACCTTGTTGGCTAATTCAGTCCCAATCAAGGCCTCACATTGCGCAAACGAAATATTCTCGTCGTGATCGCCGACGGCGGCTTTGGTCGAGGGTGTAAAGATAGGTTCAGGCAACTGATCGGCTTCACGCAAACCAGCCGGTAGCGCAATACCACAGACGCTGCCGTGTTGTTGGTATTCTTTCCAACCGGAACCAGCCAAATAGCCGCGAACAATCGCTTCGACTGGGATGGCTTTGAGGCGTTTAGCCACCACCGAACGGCCCTCGGCTTGGGCTAAGTCGTCGCCTGACAGCACATCGGCAACCTGCTCTCCCGTCAAGTGGTTAGGTACCACATGCTGTAATTTGGCAAACCAGAAGTTAGAAATGGCGGTCAGGATTTTGCCTTTTTCTGGGATGGGTTCATTCAAAATCACATCGAAAGCAGACAAACGATCAGTTGCAACCATTAACATGCGTTTGTCGTCAATTTCATACAAATCCCGCACCTTGCCCGAATAAATTTTTTTCAAACTATTGAGGTGCGATGTGGTGAGGCCGGTCATGGCATGTCCTTACAAGAGGCAATCAGTTAAATCGAGCTAATTGGAGGATAGCTACTGGTGTTCGGTGGGTACGGTAGCAGTGTGTTGGCGGGCCCGATGCCAACACCATCACGAATAGGGCGTGGGCAGGTTGAACGTAGGCCATCAATATGCTCGAACAATTCTGGGGGAATCGATTTCCACATTGGGTCGAGCACAAAGTCGATGCCTTCTCGTCGTGCCAATTTAGCAGCAGGGACGAAATCGGCATCACCGGCAAATAACACAATTTGGTCAGCTAATTTTTTATACGCCAACGAGGCGATATCTTGTCCAATCCGAATATCGACCCCTTTTTGCCGCACATCGTAGGCAAAGTCTTCATCGCGCAAGCTGTTGTATTGTCTTTCCCCACGCAACAGTGCCCGCATCACGGTTGGCTTAATGGTCCATTGTCCGGTGTCGGCGAGATACCCCAGCCGCAATGCCAATTTACGTTTGCGCCGCAGCTCATCAAACAAACCGTGTCGGAACTGGGCTTCGTGGGTTTCAGCAAAATCGAATGGCGTATTGCTGATTGGCAAGGTGACTTTTTTGTCCAAGGGTGGGCAATCGTAGTAAAAAATACGATACAAGTCGCGACGCTCATCATTTTGGTTGAGATGAGACAGTGCCCACCGCATCATCATCGACGCCACATCCTCTGGGTTATGCTGGGTCGATTCAGTCATTAAAGCGCGATAGCGGTGCAGGAAAAACGCACCATCAATTAAAATAGCTGTTGCCATAGTTCTCTCTGTGTTCAGTCATAAAAAAGGATGTGGAAGCGACTTATCCGCCGTCTATTAGAGCGTTTCTTGAATCGCGCGGGCTTGCTCTAAGGCTTCATCTGCGGTGGCAGATAAGACGGTAAAGTGTCCCATTTTACGGCCGGGACGTGCCGATTTTTTACCATAAAGATGTAAATGCACGTTAGGGGCTTCCATCAACACCGCCCAATTGGGTTCGCTTTGATCTTCCCCCCAGCTGTCTCCCAACAGATTTACCATAACCACAGGGGATAATAAACGGCTGTCCCCGGGTAGTAAGCCACACATAGCGCGAACTTGCTGTTGGAATTGGTCACAGGCACAGGCATCGAGGGTATAGTGCCCTGAATTATGGGGCCGTGGTGCAATTTCATTGATCACTAAACGATCATCAGCCAAGACAAAGAACTCAACTGCCAACACCCCAACATAGTTCAGTGCGCTTGCCAGTTGTTTTGCCATCGTTTGCGCTTGTTCGGCCAATTCTGCAGAGACTCGTGCCGGCACAATCGAGACATCTAAAATACCGTTAGCGTGATGGTTTTCTGCCACAGGAAAACAACTGATTTGTGCATCAGAGACTCGGGTGACGATAGCAGAGACTTCGCTCTTTAACGCCAACATTTTTTCTAGCACACAGTCGTTGGCGCCTAATTGTTGATAGGCCGCCGCGACTTCCGCCGCCGTTTGCACACGAATTTGGCCTTTGCCGTCATAGCCAAGACGGGCTGTTTTGAGGATGCCGGGAAGATAAGGGGTCAGGTCTGTGGCGAGATCCGCCTCAGAGGTAATAGCAAGATAAGGGGCAGTGGCGAGGCCGGCTTTGTTAATCCATGTTTTTTCGCTGATGCGGTTTTGTGCAATCGTGACACAGTCACCAGAGGGCGAAACCGGTACAAACTGACCGAGCCAGCGCATGGAGTCTGCGTTGACGTTTTCAAATTCGGTGGTAATCGCTGCACAGGTTTTCGCTAAGGTCTGGAGTGCTTCGCTGTCATCATAGGCATGACAGAGGTGCACATCAGCAAATTCAGCAGCAGGGGCAATCGGGTCGGGGTCTAACACCGTGACACGATACCCCATTGTTTTGGCGGCCACGGTAAACATCCGCCCGAGCTGACCGCCACCTAAAATACCTAGCATGGCAGGAGGAAGAATCGCTGCCATCACTCAACCTCCGGCAGGGTCATTGCCAAGACGGTTTCGCTTTGTTTGAGTCGGAAAGCAGCAAGGGCATCGCGTAATGCCGGTTGTTCATTTGCTAACATGGCAACGGCAAACAGGGCGGCATTGGCGGCACCGGCCTCACCAATGGCAAACGTAGCCACTGGAATACCTTTGGGCATTTGCACAATCGACAGCAAAGAATCTTCGCCACGCAGGTATTTCGACGGTACCGGCACGCCTAACACAGGCACAGCCGTTTTTGCCGCTAACATACCGGGTAAGTGAGCCGCCCCCCCTGCACCAGCAATAATGGCTTTGAGGCCGCGTTGCTCAGCAGTCGCGGCATAGTCAAATAACAAATCAGGGGTGCGGTGAGCAGACACCACGCGTGTTTCAAACGCAACACCAAAGTCACGCAGAATACGCGCTGCATGTTCCATTACGGGCCAATCGCTGTTGCTGCCCATCACAATACCGATGTCAATCATGGCAAAAAATCCGTCAAAAAAGACTCATGATTGTACCGCAAATTTTCCTAGGGCTTGGTGGCTGTCTGATGAGACAAGACCGTGTGTCTTATCCTGAGATGCGCCAGACCCTATCGTGCCGGTTTGGTACAGTCTGTTTAACCGTTTTGGGCAGCTAACTGTTGTTTGACTTTGGCTGCGGCTTCGCTTTTCGGGAAGCGTTTTAATAGACTATCCCAAGCTGTTTTCATGCCAGCTTTATCACCCAATTCGCGGTAACAATTTCCGATATTGCGTAATGCTTCTGGGACTTTAGCGTGATTGGGGTGGCCATCAACGAAAGATTTATGTGCCGCGATGGCGTTTTTCCACTGCCGTTCGGCGGTATAGGCGACACCAAGCCAGTATTGGGCATCGGCCACTTGTGGGGCATTGCTGCGGCTATCGATAAAGTTTTTCAGTGCCGGAATCGCTTGATTAAATTGGCGTGCACGCAAGCTTTCTAAGGCTTTGCTGTATTCGAGTTGTACGGGGTCGGGGGCGACGGCGGGCGCAGGGCTGGTCGCTGTGGCGGGATTGCCATTGCTCATGCTGGGGTCAGTTGTAATCGAACCAGAGCCCCCAGCGGGTTTCCCTTCAAGCGGAGCAAGGCGTAAATCGAGATCGTTATACAGATCGTTTTGCCGTTTTTGCGTGGTTTGTAAGGTGTAGTTTAAAACCTCCATATCACCACGCAATTTAGCAATATCTTGGCTCATACGATCGACCTGATTCACCAATTCTAATAAGCGTTCATTGCTCAGGCGGCTTTCTAGTGTGGTAAATCGCTCTTGTGAACGTTGATTTAATTCAGCCAATTGACGGCGTGTTGCGTCGACCTCTCCCACACTGGCACAACTGGCCAATAAGACACTGCTACATACCAACACCATCGGCAGTTTAATCTTTTTCACTTTTCCACTCATCCGTCAATCAATCACTATTGGAAGAAAAATACACGCTTTATAGACAGCTTGGGCGGTCTATTTTGACCGCCCAAGGCATGTTCTTCAATCCTACAATACGAGATTATTCGCCGTCGTACACAATATCACTGCGGCGGTTTTGTGCGTGGTCGGCTTCACCCATACCGGTGGCACGGGGTTTTTCTTTACCATAGCTGACCGCTTCCAGTTGATTTTCTGGGACACCAATCACGCGCATCATGCTTTTCACGCTTTCAGCGCGGCGTTGACCCAAGGCCAAGTTGTACTCGCTGCTGCCGCGTACGTCAGTATTACCTTGGATAATCACTTTGCGAGTTTGGTTTTTCTTCAAAAATTCGCTGTGAGCTTGTACCAAAGGTTTGTATTCGTCTTTGACCAACGAGCTATCGAAGTCAAAAAATACGCTGCGTTTGGACAGCACGCTCTTAGGATCGGTCAGGGGATTGCCGCTGCCATCCGCGCCCATCCCGTTCCCACTGCCATTCAGACCACCTTGACCGTACATACCACTGGCGTTGGCACCATTTTTACCATTCATACCAGCAGCGCCGGCGGCGTTGGGATCAGTTGGGCCTTTGGGGCTAGAGCAAGCGGCTAACGAACCTGCAACCATCGCGGCCAATAAGACTTTTTTCCACATCATGAAATTCTCCAATCAACATTCACAATCAAAAAACACGGTTTGCCTAACGTGGATATGGCCCCCACACCGGTGCGCGAATATCACCGCCACTGGTGGTTAAGCGGGTTTTTGTCGATCCATCGCGGGTAACCGTAAATAAAACCCCTCGCCCGCCTTGCTCGCTGGCATAGACCAACATTTGTCCATTCGGCGCAAAGCTAGGTGATTCATCATAATGGGTGTCGGTAACATAGTTCGCTTGGCCGGTGGCCGTTTCTTGCACCATCACACGGAAACGACCTGCCTCACGGCGGACAAAGGCTAATGCGGTGCCATCTGGGGCAGGTGTAGGCGAGACATTGTAGTTGCCTTCGAAAGTCACCCGTTGTGCGCTTCCTCCACCGGCGCCCATCACATAAATTTGTGGCCCACCGGCGCGGTCAGACGTGAAATAAATCCGGCTGCCGTCGGCACTGTAAGCAGGTTCGGTATCAATGGCGTTGCTGTTGGACAAGCGGACTGCTTCGCCTCCATTGGCCGAAACAGCATAAATTTGTGAATGACCATCGCGCGTTAATACCACGGCAAGGCGGCTACCGTCGGGACTCCATGCTGGCGCTGAGTTGGAGCCCTTGAAGTTAGCAACCGCACGGCGGCTACCGCTGCTGACATCATGCACATAGACAACCGGTTTTTTGCTTTCAAAAGAAACATACGCCAAGCGTCCTCCCTCGGGGCTCCAAGCTGGCGAGATAATCGGTTCGGAAGAACGCAATAGCGTAAATCCGTTGGCACCATCGGCATCCGCCACTTGTAGAGAATAGCTGTTGGCGCTGTGCTTAATCACATAGGCAATACGTGTGCCGAAAATCCCTTTTTTGCCGGTAATCGCTTCATAAATCATGTCAGCAATACGGTGGGCTAATTGGCGCGACTGGTTAGGTTGAATGCTAAAGCTGGCACCAGTTAAGCGGGTTTTTCGTGCCGCATCGAATAAATGAAATTCGACCGTAATCGTACCACCAGCACCTGCCGTGACTTTGCCGACTGCAATCGACATCGTGCCAGCACCTAGCCACGCGGGGTAATCAATTTGCGCTGGGTCAATCGGACGGTTATTGACCTTATTGGGATCGACAAACGAAAACACACCGGTACGTGCCAGATCACTTTGGATAATCGGCGTCAGGCCCCCGGGCAAAGCACTTTCGAGGCCAAACTCCGGCAATGCGATGGCATGGCGGTTGGTGCCGCCGCCCACCACTTCAATGGTTAAATCATTGGCGCGTACCGATAGGCTGCATAGCAGCAGCAAAGGCAACAAGACATAGTGAAATAAAAACTTTGGCATAAAATCAATTATCCTCTTACCGATGACCATAGCAATAACGGGTTAACTGCCCATTAACGTGGGCGGAATTCTAAGCGAATTTTACGCACATCCGAGAAATTCATCCCTGTTAATAAAGGTGGGAAGGTTTTTGCCGACCAAACAGCGCGTTGTACCGCATCATCATAGCCAGCATGACCCGATGACTGCAGCAGTTTGACCTCTCGCACTTCTAAACTCGGTAATAACGTCACTTCTAACACTGCTTTGGGATTACCTGTGACATCATCTGGCACTTGCACCCGTGGTTTAACCCGTGCAATCACCAAATCTGCATAGCCCTTGGTATGACCACCGCTGCTCCCACCCCCGGCGACACCATTGGGCGCCCCCGCTTGGGTTTTGGTGCTGTTAGGTTTGTGCGTGCTATTGGTGCTATCAAGGTCTGCTAATAAATCATCTGCAAATGGATTATCCGCTTTCACCGGTTTGCTTCCCGTGCCCCCAACCTTATTGACTGGCGAAGCAACGGTTTTTTCTGCGCCTTTGCTATCACCTTTTTCATTACCTTTATTGTCTTTGGCGCTGCTCTCGGTTTTTTTGCTGTCTTTCGCCTCAGGTTTGTTTTCTACCTTTTTATTAGGTTCAGGTTTTGTTTCTGTTTTCTTAGGTTCGACCTTTTTTTCTTCCACTTTTGGTTCTGGTTTTTTCTCAACCTTTTTTTCTTCTACCTTCTTCTCCGGTTCGGGTT